>NZ_JBSMVT010000003.1:0-166524 GCF_053760925.1 Enterococcus olivae | reverse complement strand
CAGAATTTGTTTTATACTTATCCATGCTTTGGTCCTTTTTATTGGTCTTGGATAAGTCATCCAAGTGCTAGTATAAAGGATTTTTTTGTTTCATGGAATAGGTTATAATTTTAATGCAACACTAGTGAAAAAAATGAAGACCTTATTTTTGAGAAAGGTTTTCATTTTTTTATGCTTATTTAGATTTTCAAGACAACGGCTAGAGCTAGAGTCCTTTACTTTTGATATATCCTCAGTCGGTAAATAATAGACACTCATTTTGTCACCAAGGCTTTGTATAGTTTGTCATGCTTTTGTACGGATTTAGTCGTAACCATCTCCCATTTTTTTTGATGTTCATCTTTGGTTTCTTTCTTTGCAAAAGCTTCTTTTAATTTTCTTTCTTGAATCGTCATACTACTACTTTCGTATATCTTTTAAAGAGTCTTGTAAAATTTTTAGAGGCCATCAATTAAATGAATTAGGATTCATAGTGAGAAACAGTACTAGGCGACCATCGGAATCGTAGTAACTATTTGAATAGCAAAAAAAGCTTTGAGATTCGTTTCTCAAAGCTTTTTTAGTTAGGATTGTGTATGGAATTGTTTGGCGACCCAATTGGCGTACGATGGATGCTCCAACAGTTCATTATGCGTACCTACACCAGTAATTTTACCTTTTTCTAAAACGATGATTTGATCTGCTTCTACAACTGTGGATAGGCGATGAGCGATGATTAAGGTTGTCCTTTGATGCATTAGCTTGTCCAAAGCTTGTTGGATTTTCTGTTCGGATTCGCTGTCTAAGCTAGCGGTCGCCTCGTCTAACAAAAGAATCTCAGGCTCTCGTAAAAAGGCTCTGGCGATGGCAATTCGTTGGCGTTGACCTCCAGAAAGTTGCATGCCCCGTTCACCTACGCGAGTCTTGTACCCCTCAGAAGAATCTTCAATGAAAGAATGAGCATAGGCTATTTTAGCTGCCCGTTCAATCTGTTCTTTAGTAAACGTTTTGGTTTGTCCGTAACAGATATTGTTTTGAATCGTTCCATCAACAAGCGAGCTCTCCTGAGAAACGTAGCCGATTTTCTCACGCCATTTTGTTAAGTCCAATTGTTTGATCGCTTCTTCGCCATACAAAATCTCACCTGTTGTTGGTAAATAGAATTGTTCGATCAATGAAAACAAGGTTGTTTTACCACTTCCACTTGGTCCAACAATCGCAGTGACTTTTCCTTTAGGAATTGTAAAGTTCAGATTTTCCAATACAGGTTTGTTCTGCACATAAGAAAAGGACAGATTTTTAAAAATTAAATCCTGATTGGCGTGCAAAGTTTTGTTTCGAGTTGTTTGATGTTCAGAAGGATGGTCCAAAATAACGGTCAATCGTTCCACAGCTCCCATGACTTTTTGTAGCTGCGTATAGAAGCCGGTAAATGAAGAGAGCGGCCAAATAATTTGAAAAATAAGTAAGATGAAGGAGACAAGTTCACCTGCTGTGATGGCTCCAGAAGCGACTCGAACACCTCCATAACCTATGACAAGGACCAGCATGGATAACATGATCGTTGACATTAATGGTTGTAAAATAGCGTTGATCTTGGCTTCCTTTAAACCGAACTGAAGTAATTGTTTCATATTACTCAATCCGTTTTGTTCTTCTTGTTTTTCAGCATTGCTGGCTTTGACTAAACGAATCTCACTGATCGTTTGGGTCAGGACAGTAGTGAGTTCTGCCAGTTTAGAGTATAGATCGATCGAGATTTGATACATTTTTCCTCCAATTGGCGTGATGGCTAAAATACCAAGTGGTACAGCTAATAAAATGATCATAGCCATTTGCCAGTCGATCCGAAAAAGTAAAAAGATTCCTCCAAGAACCGTGATCATATTAGCTGCTAGTGTCACTAAATGATTGGAGAATAATAGGTTGATCTCATTGGTGTCGTTGGTCACTCGACTCATGGTTTCTGCAGAACGGTATTTATCAAAAAACAAAACTGGGAGTGCTAAAACTTGTTTCCAAAGTTTTTCTCGGATGTTGTAAAGTACTTGTTGCCCGATATAGGCTAGTAAGTACCAAGAGACACTTCCTAGTAGATTTTCAGCTAAGAAAAGACCAAGTAGTGTGAGAATCAGCCACCAATCAATCGTGCCTTGTCCGATCACATCAATCAGATGACCAGTTTGTAAAGGCACAAACAAACCAAGCAATGCCCCCCCTAGACTTAATATAATAGAGAGTAGTAAGAGAAGTTTAGGAATTCTAGCTTTGCGGATTAATTGGTAGGTGGCTACCAATGTTTGTTTTTTTACTTTTCCTTTCTTTTGTTCTTCTTGTTCAGAATAGGTTAACTCTTGTTTTTCCAAATGCATCGATCCTTTCTACTAATGATAACAATTATAAAAGAAAGTAGCAGTGCCTGTCCGACTTCTTTGGAACAATTTTAGTCGATGGCCTCTAAATGATGTTATTCAATGCTATACTAACTAGAAGATAAAAGAAGGGAAGTGAGCTGAATGAATCAATTGTATCCTATCAATCAAGCCTTAAATTATATAGAAGAGCATTTAGATCAAGAAATTGATTATCAGGAAATTGCTAGAATTGCTTTAACTTCGGAACAATATTTTAAACGCTTGTTTTCTTCTCTATCGGGAATGACTTTAAGTGAATATATTCGAAAACGCCGCTTGACGCAGGCAGCCTTTGAATTAAAAAAATCAGATGATAAAGTAGTCGATATAGCTTTGAAATACGGCTACACTTCCCCGGATGCTTTTTCAAGAGCTTTTCAACAGTTGCATGGTGTCACACCAACCGAAGCAAGAGTATTGCACAGTCCTTTAAAAACCTATCCCAAACTATTTTTCAAATTAGATATTCAAGGGGAAGAGCCCCTACATTATCGTTTTGTTCAAAAACCAGCCTTTTTACTGACGGGATATTATGTGGAGGCAATTGCAGATTTGGATGGACGATCAGAAGAGATCATCCAACTGTTAGAAAGTCTGGGAGAACCGCACTACCAACGTCTGGATGCTGTCAACAATCAACTTTTTGGCAAAGGTCCGCTGTATTTCTCATCAGAATATGCTGAAAAAGGAGATGTTTATGTACAGGATTTTTATGTCGGTGTTCCTGTTGATGAAATTCCTGATGATTTAGTGGGTGTTGCGGTTAAGGATACTTTATGGGTTGTTTTTACAGCAATCGGTGAATGGGAAGAAATCTCTAATACTTGGACCAGAATCTATACGGAATGGTTTCCTTCTTCTTCTTTTGAACCAGCCTTTTCACCTGAGTTTATGATCAATAAGGACAAAGAAACAGAAAGTTGGATTGCGATTCGATCAAAGTAAGAATTCTCCTGTTTGTCACACTCCGTAAACGATAGAAAATCGCGTTATACCACATTTTATGGTAAACTATTAACGTATATTTCAGGTGTTGTTGGTAAATAAGCACAGAAATAAAGCATCAGGAAAAGGGTATCATTCCCACTGACTATTTTCCAAATGAGTGGGAGGATATACGGCATTTCGAACGAATTAAAAGAAATAAATAAGGAGTAAAAATATGACAACAGCAATCGGGGTCATCTCTTTGGATAATTATGATGATATCATTGATAAGATGGATGACAAAAACATTTCATACCTCAATACATTCATTACGACAGTTATTTCTGACTGGGCCACTGACTATCATATTTTTTACAAACGGATCAATGCAGAACGCTATTTTTTTGTTACGAGTCTCGCCGCGGTTGAGAAGATGAAGGAACAAAAATTTGAATTGTTGAATCGGGTCAAAGAAGCTGATATCAATAGTGAGCTGTCGTTGACAGTCAGCATGGGGATCGCTTATGGAGACGATACGACAGATACAATTGGCGAGATCGCTCAAAGCAATCTAGAGCTGGCTTTGGCGCGTGGCGGAGATCAGGTTGTTTTGAAAGACACGAGTCCCAAAGCCAAACCGCAATTTTTTGGCGGAAGAACAGAGGGATCACTCAAGCGAACGCGGACCCGTTCTCGTGCGATGAGTGTGGCCTTGAAACGAATTTTCAAAGACAATCAAAAGATCTTTATCATGGGGCATCGTTTTCCAGATATGGATGCGGTCGGTTCAGCTTTTGGTGTCGCTACGCTGGCAAAATTTAGTCAAAAAGAATGTGCGATCATCATCAATCGTGAAGAAGCTTCTGCAGAGATCGAGCGTTGTTTTTCAGCAATCGAGGATTATGCAGAGTTCGAGCAGTGGGTCCTTACAGAAAAAGAGGCGCTGGAACAGATCGACAAAGACAGTCTGCTGGTAATGGTCGATTACCATAAGCCCTCCATGTCTATCTCACCGAAAGTGTATGAAGCTTTCGATAAAGTCGTGATCATTGATCATCATCGCCGAGGCAATGAATTTCCAGATCATTCCCTACTGACCTATATTGAAACAGCCGCATCTTCTGCTTCTGAGCTGGTGACAGAGCTGATCCAATATCAGTCCAGTAAGTATAATCGTTTGCCGAAATTTATTGCGACCTTGCTTTTAGCAGGTATTTATGTCGATACCAAACGATTTTCCGCACGAACGACCGGCAGAACTTTCAATATTGCCGGTTATTTGCGAAATCAAGGAGCTGATCTAACCCAGGTTCAGCATTGGTTAAGTTCTGATTTTGATTCATATATGCAGATCAGTGAATTGATTTCTCGCAGCGAACGGCTGACAAAACAGATCTTGTTAACTGTCGGGTCAGAAGATAAAAAATACGATACCGTCACGATCGCCAAAACAGCGGATACGCTATTGGGGATCAAAGATGTTGAAGTTTCTTTTGTTGTCGGAAAACGTTTAGACGATTCGATCGGAATCAGTGCACGAAGCTCCGGCAAAGTCAATGTGCAAAACATCATGGAAGTATTTGGTGGCGGCGGACATTTTACAAACGCAGCAGCACAAATCAAAGGAGAAACTCTTGAAAAAGTCCGTGAAATGCTATTTAATGAATTAAGAAGAATGAAAGAAAAGGAGCAGTCAATATGAAAGTTATTTTCTTGGAAGATGTAAAAGGCAAAGGAAAAAAAGGAGAAGTCAAAGAAGTTCCAACAGGCTATGCACAAAATTATCTCCTAAAGAATCAGTTAGCGAAGGAAGCAACACGTGAAAACATGGCTGCTATGAAGGGCCAGAAAAAAGCCAAGCAAAAACAAGATGCTGAAATTCTGGAAGAGGCCAAAGAACTGCAGGCCTTCTTGGAGAAAGAAGAGACAGTTGTTGAGATCAAAGCCAAGGCTGGCGCAGATGGTCGTTTGTTTGGTTCGATCCCGTCAAAACAGATTACAGACGCGTTGAACAAACAATACAAAGTGAAAGTCGACAAGCGTAAAGTCGATCTGAAACAACCGATTCGGGCCTTAGGTTTCACTAATGTACCGGCAAAACTTCATCCAGAAGTTACCGTAACGATCAAAGTACATGTGGTCGGTGAATAATCAAAAGCAAGGCAGATTCATCAAATGAATCTGTCTTGTGCTTTTCTGAGAATAATTGTAGAATAAATGCACTGAGTAAATATAGGAGTAGAGATTATGAATGAAGTTTGGCAAGATCGGATTCCGCCACAAGATATAGAAGCTGAACAAGCCGTCTTGGGGGCTGTTTTTCTCGATTCTGATGCGCTGATCGAAGCAATGGAATTGATTGAACCCCGCGACTTTTATCGCCGGAGCCATCAAATCATTTTTCAATGTATGATTCAATTGAATGATCGTAATGAAGCCATCGATTTGATTACATTGAAAGCAGAGATCGAGAAGAGCAATGCCTTGGAAGATGTCGGTGGTATCAGTTATCTAACAGAAATAGGACAGGCCTCTCCCTCCTCTGCTAGTGTGTCTCATTACGCAAGGATCGTTGATGACAAAGCCACGCTGCGCAATTTGATCCAGGCAGCAAACAGCATTGTGACCAAAGGTTTTGAGCAGGATGAAGAAGTCCAGTCGATCGTTGACGCTGCTGAAAAAAGCATTCTTGAAGTATCCGAAAAAAGAAACAGTAGTGGATTTCAGGCAATTGGAGATGTATTGAACCGTTCGATGGCCAACATTGATCAGCTGTCGCAAAACAATGAAGCAATCACAGGCCTACCAACAGGTTATCCTGCCTTGGATAAAATGACTGCGGGTCTGCAAAAGGAAGAACTGATCATTTTAGCCGCTCGTCCAGCTGTAGGGAAGACGGCCTTTGCCTTGAATATTGCCCAAAATATCGGAACCAAAACAGATCGTACCGTAGCTATTTTCAGTTTGGAGATGGGGGCAGAATCTTTGGTCAATCGGATGCTCTGTGCGGAAGGTTCGATTGAAGCCAGTCATTTGCGGACAGGACAATTGAACGACGAAGAGTGGCGTAACTTGATCATTGCGATGGGGAGCTTGTCCAGTGCTAGCATTTTTATCGACGATACCCCTGGGATCAAAATTTCTGAGATTCGTGCTCGCTGTCGTAAATTGGCGCAGGAGCAAGGCAATTTAGGTCTGATTCTGATCGACTACTTGCAGCTGATCGAAGGCAGTGGACGTGAAAGTCGCCAACAAGAAGTTTCTGAGATTTCTCGTCAGTTGAAAAAGCTGGCTAAGGAACTAAAAGTACCTGTGATCGCCTTGTCTCAGCTATCTCGTGGTGTGGAGCAGCGACAAGACAAACGACCTGTATTGAGTGACATCCGTGAATCCGGATCGATCGAGCAGGATGCCGACATCGTCGCCTTTTTATACCGTGATGATTACTATCAACGAGAAGGCGATGAGAATGAAAACGGCGAAGAACCGCAGAACGACAATGTGATCGAAGTCATCATTGAAAAAAACCGGAGCGGTGCTCGAGGTACAGTTGAGTTGCTGTTCATCAAGGAATACAACAAATTTTCTTCTCTTTCATTACGTGAAGAATTTGCCTGATAAAGATACTGGAGAATCAGATAGTGGTGTAAGAGCCACTGTCTGATTCTCTTTTTTAGTATAAGAGAAGAAAGTTTTGCTTCTCGAATATCACTGTCTTTCAAAAAATCGAATAGAATTTAAACAAACTTGTATTTTATCATTGTACAAGTGAGGCGGTTTTGGTATAGTACTAATCAAATGAGGTGATTTTATGTCAGAAGACAAGTACTATACTTTGCTGAAAGAAAAATTTCAAAATAAGGAAAATGTCGTCACTGAGATTATCAATTTAGAGGCGATTTTACATTTGCCCAAAGGTACGGAGCATTTTGTCAGTGATGTACATGGAGAATATGAAGCGTTCGATCATGTCTTGCGTAATGGTTCAGGAAGTGTCAAAGAAAAGCTGGTTGAGTGTTTTGCCGGAACCTCGGTGGATATCAATGACCTGGCGACATTGATCTATTATCCAGAAGAAAAAATGCAGCTGGATCGAGCCGAATTGTCCAGAGAAGAGCGTGTGGACTGGTATGCAGAAAAAATCCAGCTATTGATCCAGACGATCAATTTTTCCAGTCGCAAATATACGCGCTCTAAAGTGCGCAAAGCCTTGCCGAAACGCTTTAGCTATATCATTGAAGAGCTACTGACAGAATCACAAAAAGAACCAGATAAGGAAGGTTATTTCCATGCAATTATCGACAAGATCATCCAATTAAATCAGGCTTCGGCTTTGATTACCGATCTATGTGAGCTGATCCAGCGTTTTGTTGTCGATCATTTGCATGTCGTCGGTGATATTTACGATCGTGGTCCGGCACCAGACCATATCATGGAACGGCTGATCCAGCATCATTCGGTCGATATCCAGTGGGGCAATCATGACATTGTATGGATCGCAGCGATGGCAGGTTCACCGATCGCGATCATGAACTTGTTACGAATCTGTGCTCGCTATGGCAATCTTGATATCGTGGAAGACCGCTACGGCATCAATCTTCGTCCACTAGTCGAATACAGCAAAACCCATTATGTACCGAATGAAAAATTTGCCCCGCGGATCGACAGTGGCGATGAAGAACTAACAGCAGTCGAAAAAGATCATTTGAATGTTGTTCAACAGGCAACCACGATTTTGCAGTTCAAACTGGAGGGACAGTTGATCAAACGTCGACCATCCTTTGGTATGAATGCTCGAAATATGCTGCCTCAAATCGATTATGAGAAACTTGAGATCACCTTGAAGGGACGTACCTATCCACTGGTGAATTTCCAAATGCCAACAATTGATCCAGCTGATCCCTGTCGACTGACCAAAGAAGAAGAACGTTTGCTGAATCGTTTGGTCTTGTCTTTCCAAGCTTCTGAAAAGCTGCAGCGTCATACGGATTTTATGTTGGAAAAAGGCAGTATGTATCTTTGCTATAATGGCAACCTGCTTCTGCATGGATGTATCCCGCTGCATGAAAATGGCGATTTTAAATCACTGCGGATCAATCAAAAACAGCACTCTGGAAAAGAACTGCTGGATTTCTTTGAAGAACAGGTACGCTCTAGCTACAAGCATCCAGAGATTCCAGACGATCTGGCAACAGATCTTTTATGGTATTTATGGACAGGGGAATCCTCCTCACTGTTTGGAAAAAATGCCATGACTACTTTTGAGCGTTATTACATCGAAGACAAAGCGACCCATAAAGAAGAAAAGAACCCTTATTACCATTTGCGCAATGAAGAGGGCGTCTGTCTGGAAATCCTACAGACCTTCCATTTGCCGCTTTCGGGACATATCATCAACGGGCATACACCAGTCAAAGCCAAAAAAGGCGAGAGTCCGATCAAAGCGAAGGGACGGCTGTTGGTCATTGACGGCGGCTTTGCTAAAAGTTATCAAAAAGAAACTGGATTGGCCGGCTACACCTTGTTGTCCAACAGCTATGGCTTACAGCTCGTTGCTCATCAACCATTTTCTTCCGTGGAAGAGTCGGTGGCTCAAGGCACAGATATCCATTCCACCAAACGTTTGATTGAAAGAGTAGAAGATCGGACAACGGTTGAGAGTACCAATATCGGTCAAAAACTAGCAGAAGAAATGGCTGCACTGGAAAAACTTTATCAAAATTATGAGAAGTATTGAAAAAATCAAAAAGAAAAGAACCTCCCTTATGAAATCCGTGTTAACGCTGATTTCATAAGGGAGGCTTTTGGATCGGCAAGTTGCTATAACTGTAAAAAATAGCTTTGAGTTCAAGAATTCATTCTTTTTTTCAAGCGGCGCTCTCGACGGAAGTCTTGGATAGTTAAATCCTTGAAAGTTTCTTTTTTATCTGACAGGATTCCTTGCAATGAATCAAGGATTACTTTTTTCTCCTCGATGGATGGTTTCAGAGAATCACTAGCCTTAAGAGCAACCGATTGTGTTTTTTCATTTTCCCATTTTGCAGTCTTGTTCATTTGATAGCCCTCAATTCTATTGTTAGTGGGTGCTTCATAAATAAACTATAACATAAACGGAAATGTATTCAGTTAAATTCTAAACTAAACCAATACTAAATCGTTCGTTTTTCCTGTGTAAATCCTCCTTTCGCTCTTTAAATGTTCGATTTTCATTGAAAGAAAGTCAGAAAATTGTTAAAATAGTTCTGGAATACATTAAAAACAGAAAGAGGTATTCATATGTCATCAGTGGTAGTAGTAGGAACGCAGTGGGGCGATGAAGGAAAAGGAAAAATCACCGACTTTTTAAGCGAAAATGCAGAAGTCATTGCTCGTTATCAAGGTGGAGACAATGCAGGACATACCATCAAATTTGACGGTGTTACGTACAAGCTGCACTTGATCCCATCAGGTATTTTCTATAAAGAAAAAATCAGTGTGATCGGTAACGGCGTCGTTGTCAATCCCAAATCAATTGTAAAAGAATTAGCTTATCTAAAAGACAACCAGGTCAGCACTGAGAATTTACGTATCTCAGATCGTGCACATGTCATTTTGCCTTACCATATCAAGCTGGATCAATTGCAAGAAGATGCAAAAGGCGAAAATAAAATCGGTACAACGATTAAAGGGATCGGTCCTGCGTACATGGACAAAGCTGCTCGTGTAGGTATTCGGATCGCGGATCTATTGGACAAAGAAATTTTTGAAGAACGCTTGCGTATCAACCTAGAAGAAAAAAATCGTCAGTTTGTTAAAATGTTTGATTCAGAACCTATCTCGTTTGAGGACATTTTTGAAGAATACTATGAATATGGTCAACAAATCAAAAAATACGTAACAGATACTTCTGTGATTTTAAATGATGCTTTGGATGAAGGCAAACGAGTTCTTTTTGAAGGAGCACAAGGTGTTATGCTGGATATCGACCAAGGAACCTATCCATTCGTAACATCTTCTAACCCAGTTGCCGGTGGTGTAACGATCGGTAGTGGTGTTGGTCCTTCTAAAATCGATAAGGTCGTTGGTGTCTGCAAAGCCTATACTTCTCGTGTGGGTGACGGACCGTTCCCATCAGAGTTATTCGATGAAGTCGGCGACACGATCCGTGAGGTGGGTCGCGAATACGGTACAACAACAGGTCGTCCACGCCGTGTTGGTTGGTTTGACTCTGTCGTGATGCGTCATTCTCGCCGTGTATCAGGGATCACCAATCTTTCTCTGAACTCAATCGATGTGTTGAGTGGGTTGGAAACAGTCAAGATTTGTACAGCTTATGAACTGGATGGAGAATTGATCTACCATTACCCAGCAAGCTTGAAAGAATTGAATCGTTGCAAACCAGTCTATGAAGAATTACCTGGCTGGTCAGAAGACATTACTGGCTGCAAATCATTGGCTGATCTGCCAGAAAATGCACGTAATTATGTTCGTCGGGTCTCTGAATTGGTCGGTGTACGGATTTCTACCTTCTCTGTGGGTCCTGACCGTAACCAAACGAACATTCTAGAAAGTGTTTGGTCTCAAATTTAAAAAAACAAGAGGAGGATTTATTGGAAATCGGATTTCTAATAGATCCTCCTTTCTTTTGGTATAATGGAACAAACGATAGTAGGAGGAGAGAAAAGTGTTTCGAATAATAACCGATGCGTGCTGTGATTTACCGGCAAAAGTACTGGATCAGGCAGAAGTAGCCTACATCCCGATGATGTTGGATCTAGAAGGAAAAGAGTATATCGATGATTTAGCTCAGACCTTTGACTATCCGTGGTTTTTAGAGCAATTAAAAGAAAACAAGCAACCGACGACTTCTCAAATCAATGTAGGACGCTACATGGAGTATTTTCGTCCTTATGTTGAAAAAGGGACCCCTTTGTTATATGTAGGCTTTTCATCCAGCTTGAGTGGTTCTTACAGCAGTTCTCTGCAAGCAGTGGAGTTGTTGAAAGAAGAGTATCCGGAAGCGGAGATCCATTGCGTAGATACAAAAGCTGCTAGCTTAGGTGTGGGAATGCTTGCTCTACAGGCGGCAGCTCTGCAAAAGGAAGGCAAAACATTGTCAGAGATCGTCGAATGGCTGGAAACCTACAAAGGACATTTGCGTTCTTGGGTAACAGTCAATGATTTGAAGCATTTAGAACGAGGCGGTCGAATTTCCAAAACAGCGGCAGCGATCGGTGGTCTATTGAGTGTTAAACCGATCATCAATGTGGATGCAGAAGGTCGTTTACAAAATGTTGACAAGGTACGTGGACGCAACAAAGCCATCCAAAAGGTCATCAGCGAAACGAATACTGACATTGATTTATCGATCGTGAACCATCTGTACGTGGCTCATAGCGGAGACGATGAGACAGCTGTGAAAGTGGTGGAACAGCTTGCAGCGACTTATCCAGATACTCCAGTCACTCGTTTTCCATTAGGACCGACAATTGCCAGCCATACAGGGTATGGATGTATCGCTTTGTTCTCTATGGGGAGCAGCGAGCGTTAAGCACGCATGCTAAACTAAAGGAGGGGGCAATCATGCGGAAAATTCCTAAAGGATCTTACCAAATCGGTACAAACAGTAAAGACGGATTCAAACCTGACAAAGAAGGACCACAAATAACTGTCGAGCTGGGAGAATTTTTTATGGATGCGACCACTGTGACCAATCAGGATTTTTTTCGATTTACTTCTGAAACTGGTTATGTAACAGAAGCAGAAAAATTTGGCTGGTCATTTGTCTTCCATTATTTTTTGAGTGAGGAAACAAAGAAAAAAAGTCAGCTCGTCTCGCATTTATCTTGGTGGTATGCGGTCGAAGGTGCAGACTGGAAGCATCCGGAAGGACCAGATTCAACTATCAGTGATCGGCTAGAGCATCCAGTCTTTCATGTCACTAGAAATGATGCAGTTGCCTATTGTCAGTGGATTGGAAAGCGACTACCGACGGAGGCAGAGTGGGAAGTGGCTGCAAAAGGTGGCACAGACTTTGACAAGTATCCGTGGGGCACAGAGCTATTAAAAGATGGAAAGTATCATTGCAATATTTGGCAGGGTGACTTTCCTAAACAAAATTCGATGGCAGATGGATTTGCAAGCACAGCACCTGTAAAATCTTTTGAACCAAACGGCTACGGCATCTATCAGTCTATTGGAAACGTGTGGGAGTGGTGCTGCAATCCTGCTAAGATAGACTTAAACGAATTTCAAACACATAATGGTTCTTTTTTCTGGCAGAAATTTCAAACGATCGATGATGAATCTTATGCAACGAGAGGCGGTTCGTTTCTATGTCACCAGTCTTACTGTAAAAGATATCGCATCGCGGCTAGAAATGGAAATACTGGAATGTCATCGGCAAACAATCTAGGTTTTAGATGTGTTTCCGATTCATTGATCTGAGCATTACAAACCCCTCAATCAAATCAAAAGTATTTTTATGTTAAGTTTCTTAATATAAAAATACTTTTTTTTTACTTTATAATCAAAAATAATGGTAAAAAAGGGCTTTCAATGTTATTATTTCTGACATACAAATCATTTTAGGGTTGATGATAAGGGGAAATTTTTATGGAGAAAAAAGTGATCTTGCTTGCCTGCACGACAGGTGTAAGTGCAACGTTCTTTTTAAAATATATGCAACAAGCAGCTCAAATCAAACAAATGCAGCTAGAGCTCGTCACTTGCGGTATTTTAGAATTAGAGACCTATTTGGCGATGCGAAAAATCGATATCTTGTTGTTGGCGCCACATGCCCGTCCAACGAAGAACTATTCTTACCAAAAAATCGCCAATCTGTCGGTGGACTTAGACATCATCAAAATGACAGACTATGGTTTGATGGATGGTGAACGGGTCTTGACACAAATCGAGGATCTGTTGGTGTAGCAAACGAAGGAAGTAGAAATCAAAATTGATCATACGAATCTCAAAAAAACTCCTCCCTGCAAATTGAAGCTGCAGGGAGGAGTTTTCTTCTTTTAGGATAATTCGAATTGATTGGTCAATTGTTGCAGTTTATGGGAGATATTTTCCAATTGATGGATGTTTGATTGGAATTCTTCCATAGTTGCCAAAACTTCTTCGGCATTTGCTGATACTTCCTGAGTACCGGCGGCATTCTCTTGTGTAGAAGCAGCAATTGAATCAAGCAGACCAACGACTTGATCTTTGCTGTGGACGATATTTTGGCTTGAAGATTGGATCGATGCAATAAACTCAAGTACTTCTTGTCCATTCGTGTAGATTGTGTTGGAGGAAGCAATGGCTGCCTTGATCAGTTCCTGTTGCTGCTGGCTTCCTTGTAAAGAGGCTTCCGTTTGGGCAACCATATCTTGTGACTGCTTTTGAATATTGGAAACGATGGCTTCGATTTCCTGCGTAAAGGATTTGCTTTGTTCGGCTAAACTACGGACCTCAGAAGCAACAACCGAGAAGCCTTTGCCAGATTCGCCTGCCCGTGAAGCTTCGATCGATGCATTCAAAGAAAGCAGATTCGTCTGAGTTGAAATATCATTGATACCAGAAATGATTTTATTGATGCTTTGGATGTCTGTATCCATTTGATTCATACTCGTCAACAAGTAATCCATTTTTTTCATTTCTTTGTCCCAGTTATCTTCTACATCGTTCATGATGGCAAGGTTTTCCTGGTTTGATGAAGCAGAGGCTTCAATACGTTGATTGACGACTTCGATCTCGCGGTCGATATCTTGGATCTTATCTGACAACAAGGCCATTTCATCAACGCTTTTACCAGTTTCACCGGCTTGATTACTAGTTACTGTGGCAATTTCCGTGATCGTTTCAGTGACTTCTTCTGTAGCGATCGTCGTTTGTCTTGTCGCATCTGTCAAGGTTTTCGCCATATCAACGACTTGATTGCTTTCAGATTGGACACCTAAAATAAGGCCAGTCGTATTGTTGACCATGTGATTGAAGGATGAAACCAGTTGATCGATCTCATTTTCGGTCGTTTGTTTTTGTGTCTTTTTCGTCGTGTTCATTTTTGTACTGTTAGGATCGATCGTTTGTAGCTTTCCAGCACCGACTGCCGAGAAGGCCTGGATGAATACGGCAATGATTCGTTTGACATACTTGACCAGTAAATAAGTAACTAAAAGTATCAGAACCAGGGTCAGTACAGTGACTGTTCCGGCAGAAAAAAGAAAGCTGTAGATTTCCTGGGACAGTTCATTTTTTTGAACATCTGCAATTGCCCATAGATTGTTCGTTTCATCCCCTTTGTTGTAGTAATGCGATTGTAAGGAAGATTCTTTGTCTAGCAAAATGGAACCACTAGTATCTGCTTGTGCCGCTATTTCTTTGAAGTAAAGGGTCTCACTGATATCAGTTCCGACAGTTTCTTCATCTTTAGACAATAAAACAATTCCTGAATCGGAAACCAAGGAGATGTTTCCTGTCTGGCCAATTTCCATATTTGCGATGGAGTCGACAATGTTCCCGTAAGAAGCTTCGATAAATACCACACCAGCCAGTTCATTGTTTGAGTCTGTGACGATCGTTGAGACCGAGGTGATATATTCACCCGTACTGTTATCTTGATACGGAGTCGCCCAGAAAAAGCCTCCCGCTTCTGCTAATGCCCCTTCATACCAAGGACGAACCCTCGGATCAAAGTTATCCGGGTATTTTCCACTTAGACTGGCATAATCGCCATTGATCGTACCAAAGCCGACTTGGGTGATTGTCGCATCGGCTTGGTATTTGCTGAGGATAACTGCGCGGATATTTCTTTCGCTGAATGATTGGGTCAAGATTGGGTCTATGACAAAATCCGCCAATTTATTTTGCGTATGTTCCTTTAGTGTTTCTGTTTGTTGACTAAGTAAAGCAACGGCGCTCTCTTTACTACTAGAGATCCGATTTTCTAATAATTTTGTAGAGGTGAAAAAAGTCATTGCTAACGTAAAAAGGATCGGCAGTATACCTACTGAGATCAACATCAGAGCAATGGGCTTGCTGATAGATTTTTTATTCATCGTTTTCCTCCTGAACCTGTTTAATTAAAGAATCGGTTATTTAGAACAGGAATTAAGGGATCGGCAGGTCTAACGGAAAATTTTTTTAAATCGTGGGAAAATAAAAAAGACAAGAACAGAGCGATCCGTTCCCATCTTTTGATCGATCATATCTTGCAAGGTGTATTAGTTGGCTTTCGCTACAAACTGAAGCCGACGGTAATCAGCTTCCCAGTGGTCTGCTTTCCACAAGAATTTCTCTAGCTTCTTTTCCACGTTTTGGAAAAGAGTTGTTTGTTCTTCGGCAGACAGCTTTTCCAAATCGTCCGCAAAAAACTGCGCCATCCAATGTCGAAGTCCTGCTCGCTGGTCTTTTAACACAGTTGGACGATCATAATCGACCAAATGGAGGATTTCAAAACCCGCTTCCCCTAGCAAAACCCGATATTCTTCCACTGAAGGAAAAAAGAAGGGAGAATGATAACTGACATCGATTTTATGAAGCTCTTCGATAAAGGCTCGCTCGATTTGTTGTATGTTGCCCTGCGCGCCAAATTCGCAAAGGAGTGTACCGCCTGTTTTTAAAATCTGCCGACAGTGCTGTAGCAGAGCCTCCTGCTGAGGGATCCAATGAAAAACAGCATTGGAAAACAAAACATCAAAGGAATTATTTGCGTGAAAGTCCAAAATATCTGCTTGCTGAAAGTGAACATCTGGAAACAAAGCTTGTGCTTGTTGGATCATCGTTGCTGAAGGATCGATCCCCGTCACGCGGTGCCCCTGTTGAGCGATCTCTTGGGTCAATCCTCCTGTTCCGCAGCCAATATCCAAGACTTTACTTGGTGCAGAAGGTAAATAAGTCAAAAGATCTTTCCCATAAGTTGTCACAAAATCATGCTGCTGATCGTACTGTTGAGCATTCCATTCCATCGCTATCCCTGCTTTCTGTTGGAGTGAGTTCATTGTAACATGTTCTGGAAGATAATTTATGGTAGAGACTTGTTGATAGGAGCTGTCTGATCAGAAAATCCAGTGAAAATGATATACACTAAAAAAGAAAAAACGTCTCACCGCACTCGGCAAGACGTTTTTTACTATTCGTACAAAGCGGCAACACGTTTTTGTAAATCAGCATTTTCTAAGAAATCATCGTAAGTGGTTTCTGCACGGTCCACAACACCATTTGCAGAGACGACAATGATTCGATTCGCTAAGGTTTGAATAAACTGATGGTCATGAGAAGCAAATAACAATGAACCTGTGAAGGCCATTAAACCTTCGTTCAATGCGGAGATTGATTCCAAGTCCAAGTGATTGGTTGGATCATCTAAAACCAATACATTGGCTTTAGAAAGCATGTTTTTAGACAACATACAACGAACTTTTTCGCCCCCAGATAAGACATTGACTTTCTTCAATACTTCGTCACCAGAGAACAACATTCTTCCTAGGAAACTACGTAAGAAGGTATTGTCATCTTCTTCTTTGTTGGCATATTGACGTAACCAGTCCAGAATTGTCAAGTCATTATCAAATTCCGCACTTGGATCTTTTGGTAAGTAAGAGTGACTGGTCGTTACACCCCAACGAACGCTTCCTGAATCAGGAGTCAATTCACCCATGATGACTTTGAATAAAGTCGTCGTGGTGATATCGTTGTTGGCGATGAAAGCTACTTTGTCCTCTTTGTTCAAGGTAAAGGAAACCTTGTCTAAAATCTTTTTGCCATCGATCGTAACACTCACATCTTCGACTTGCAATAAGTCATTCCCAATCTCACGTTCTGGTTTGAAACCAACGAATGGGTAACGACGAGAAGAGGGTTGAATATCATCCAACGTGATTTTATCCAACATTTTCTTCCGAGAAGTTGCTTGTTTAGATTTAGAAGCATTCGCAGAGAAACGTGCGATAAATTCTTGTAATTCTTTGATTTGGTCTTCTTTTTTCGCATTGGATTGTGATTGTAATTTGGCAGCTAACTGACTAGATTCTAGCCAGAAATCATAGTTTCCGACATAGAGTTTGATTTTTCCAAAATCAAGGTCAGCCATGTGCGTACATACTTTGTTCAAGAAATGACGGTCATGGGAAACAACGATTACGGTATTTTCAAAATTGATCAAAAATTCTTCTAACCAGGCGATCGATTGAATGTCTAGTCCGTTGGTCGGCTCGTCTAGTAAGAGAACGTCAGGCTTACCAAATAGAGCTTGCGCTAACAATACTTTCACTTTTTGTCCGGCAGTTAGTTCACTCATCTGCAGTTGGTGCAATTCTTCAGGAATGTTCAAGCCTTGTAGTAAGACAGCCGCTTCAGGTTCTGCTTCCCAACCATCTAATTCGGCAAATTCGCCTTCTAATTCTGCGGCGCGAATTCCATCTTCATCGCTGAAATCTGGTTTCATATAAATCGCATCTTTTTCTTTCATTACATCATACAAACGTTTGTGACCCATGATTACTGTCTCGATCACGGTATGGTCTTCGTAGTCGAAGTGGTTCTGTTTTAAAACAGCCATACGTTCATCAGGACCTAGTGTCACGTTTCCTGTCGACGGTTGGAGCTCTCCGGATAATATTTTTAAAAAGGTTGATTTACCAGCACCATTTGCACCGATCAAACCATAGCAATTTCCGGGTGTAAACTTAATATTCACATCATCAAAAAGTTTGCGATCTGAAAAATGCAAACTAACATCACTTACTGTAATCAATTCTTTTCCTCACTTTTAATTGTATTCTTTATAGACCGAGGTCTCCTAGCATTATATCGGTGATAGTCAAAAGTTTCAAGGTATTGCGATGAAATTCAGGTTTTCTGTCCCCTTTCCTTGATATTTCTTATGGTGAACCTTAAAATGTAAGCAATAATAGATATTTCAGGAAAAAGTGGAGGAATGAAAATGATTGATTGGCTTGTCTCTTTACAGCCTTGGCAGCAGGCTTTAGTAGGTACAGGTTTTACCTATTTTATGACAGCTTTAGGAGCTGGTTTGGTTTTTTTCTTTAAAAGTATTAATAGAAATGTATTAAGTAGTATGTTGGGCTTCGCTTCAGGGGTGATGATCGCAGCCAGTTTTTGGTCCTTGCTTGATCCAGCGATCGAACGGGCGACGGAAAGAGGAGACATTCCGTGGTTAGTTGTCAGTATTGGCTTTGCCTTCGGTGGTTTGTTTTTATTTGCCGCCGATAAGATTTTGCCTCATATCCATTTTGGTCAAAAAGAAGCAGAAGGGATACCGAGTCATTTTAAACGCACGATTTTACTGGTCTTTTCGATTACCCTGCATAATATTCCAGAAGGACTAGCGGTTGGGGTGGCTTTTGGTGCAGCAGCGAATGCCGATAATCCTCGAGTAGCTATTTTAGCAGCCTTATCCGTAGCGATCGGAATCGGGATCCAAAACTTTCCAGAAGGAGCCGCGGTTTCGATTCCTTTACAACAAGAAGGACTTAGTCGTAGACGAGCCTTTTTCCACGGACAAGCTTCAGGGATCGTTGAACCAATCGCTGGAGTGATCGGTGCCGTTTTAGTTGCCAGTATGGAAGCGATTCTACCGTATGCCTTGGCTTTTGCCGCGGGGGCGATGATTTATGTGGTGGTGGAAGAATTGATTCCAGAAGCCCAACAGTCTTCTACAGAGGGAACGCATTATGGCGTCTTTGGTACGATGTTAGGTTTTGTTATGATGATGATTTTGGATGTGGCGTTGGGATAAGAGAATAGGAGCTAGTAGCCTTTGGGTTGCTAGTTTTTTTATTTGTCATAAATGTCTTGAAAAAGGCTTGAAATCAGCATGCTACGCATCGTTGCCTATAGGATAGCGAACGTGACTTGCTAAATATTGCTATAAAAGTAAAATAAAGATAGCAATAGGAGAAAGCATTTTTTGGAGGCGGAGAGCATGAGTACATTAGGTGAAAAAATCAAAGATACGCGGAAAGAAGCGGGATTGACCCAAGAAGAATTGGCAAATAAATTGATGGTGTCCCGTCAGGCAGTCACTAAATGGGAAACCGAAACAGGGCTACCGGATATTGAAAATTTAAAATTAATTGCACAATTGTTGAGTGTCAGTGTCGATTATTTATTAAATGATGGAGAGACCGTTGAAAAATCAATCATCAAAGAAGCGATTGATCTTTCTAAATATGGCAAGCAAAGAAAAAAAGGAATCAAGGATCACATCGTGCGTGAAAAATTTCCGAAGGGGACAATCCATACCTTAGTCGGTTTACAGAAAAGTACCAAGGGAGAAAAACGCATGGATCTCTTACTGCTTCTGTTGACAGATACGCCATCTGGAATTTTAGATCTTATCAATAGTTTAAAAAATTTGGACAAGGAATTTTATCTCGTTTCACAAGAAAACAAGCAATTTTTTGTAAAAGTAACCGATGAGTTTATTGAAAGCAGACAAATGGTTCAAAAAGTATTGAATCAAAAGAAAGAAACATTCGAGATTGGAGAATTTCAGTTCATTAATTGTGGTCCAATTGCTCCGGAATAACGGAAAATTACCACTGAAAATTACATTATTTGTTTCACGTGAAACTTTGAGAACTTTTTATAGGAAAGTCTCCTAGAATTTTGGTAAGGTTGAGAAACTAAAAAGGAGGAGATTCTATGAGCAGTTCAGTGATTCCATTGTACAGTGCACCATACAGAGAGTTTGATGAGGTCTTGTCCTTCTACACAGCACTAGGATTTGAGATGGTTTATTATCAAAAAGCACCTTATCGTTATGCTTCAATGAAAAAAGAGGAGTTGGTTGAGATTGGTTTTTTTGGTGACAAAGAATTTTCGGAAGGTCATCAAAGCGGTTGTTTTATTGTGGTGGAGGATATCACCAGTGTCTATCAAGAATTAAAAAGTCAATTGAAAGAGTATTATGGAAAAATCCCAACAAAAGGGAAACCACGATTTTCAAGGCTGAATCGAACGGCAGAGGATGTGCGTGTCAATATCACAGATCCATGTGGAAACACAGTGACGATCGGTCAGCCTCTGGGAGATTCACAAAAATTAATGGACGAAGAAGAAGATCGGGTCAAAAATTTAAGTAGCCGTTTTGAAAAAGCTTACGCGCAAGCCTATCGATATGCCTATTCAAAAGAAGATTTTTCCGCAGCCAACAACTTAATTTCTGCGGCTTTGAATCGTTCACAAGAACCTTTGACAGAAGCAATGATTTATAAAGCAAAAGTTTTACAGCTTGAGTGCTGTCTAGCATTGGATATACCGAGTAAAGTCAGTGTACTTGCCCAAGAATTAAAAACTTTAGCAATACCAAGTAGCGCAGAAGATTTCACAGAAATTATTGCGAGAAAAAACGAGTTGTTAAAGGAACTAACAGAAAGAGGATAAAAAAAGACTTGGGTCGCCATTTCATTAATGGACGCCCAAGTCTTTTTGTGCTGAATTTTTGTTTGGTAAAGCATGATTGACACCGATCGCGATACCCATTCCGATAAAGCTGTCAACGATGCGATCCCAAGCATAGCTATAGGATTCAGTCGTTGGAATCATAAAGAGAATCGTCATCAAGGTGGCACAGGCACCGACAGTTCCTTCCTGAAAACCAAAATGAGAGAGCAAGGTGATCAGCAAGACAATCAACAGAGGCATGACGATCAGCTGGATCATTTGTCCATCGCCAAAGAAGTTGAAAAGAAACATTGCCACCAAGGAGGACAATGCGCCAAAAATATTTCCTGCTACACGATGTTTGCCAAATTTAAAGGTGTTCATCATATCTTCTCTTAAGGTGAAAACTGCTGTCAAAGCAGAAACAATATAGGTTTCCCGATGAAAAAGAATACTGATCAGGATACAAAGAAAGACACTTAATCCAGTTTTGATTGTACGTAAACCAATTTTCACTTTTATTCCTCACTTAACAATTATTCTACTGTAAATATATAGAATATCAGTCAAATATGCAAAAAAGAACCTACTAAAATAGAGAGTGTTCTAATTATAAGCAATAGAAACACGGTCATTTAATCAATTGTTTTCATGGACATTACACCATCAAATGTCCACCAAAACAAACATATGTCCAGTAAAACTGAATCAATTAATTTTTAACTATTAATATTAATAACCATTGTTCACTCTACATAGTACTCATTTTCAAGTAACTCATTCAAACGAAGATAAAAGTATAATTTATACTGCAATATCAAGCTCTCTAGTTTAAATTCATTCCCACTCTAATTGTAAAAAAAAGACTGTAGATTTGAGCCAATTTCTTGGACTCTATCTACAGTCTGAGCTGGATCTCCGAAGAGCCAGTTTTTTATCAATAGTCTCGAGAATTCTTTTTCGGTCTGTTTGTCAACCAGCTTACAAGAGCGATCGCAATCAGTAACGGGATGCCAAATGTAAATGCGACATAAAACAATCCGCCTAATAAAGCAAAAACGATTCGAATCGCTAAACTTGCAATCACTAAGAAACCAACTATTTTAAAAATATTTTCTAGAGTAGAATTGTTTTTATTCATTATTTTGTCCTCCTGTTTTCTTCTTACACTTACTTTATCAAACATAGAAGACAAAAACATCCGTCTTAAGAAGGAATTTTAGCCTCTGACCTGTCCATCGCCATATACAATATATTTCGTTGAGGTCAGCTCTGGCAAGCCCATTGGTCCTCTGGCATGCAGTTTTTGAGTAGAGATTCCGATCTCTGCACCAAAACCGAAGACAAAACCATCGGTAAAACGTGTTGAAGCATTGACATAGACGGCGGCTGCATCGACTTCTTTCAAGAATTTTTGTGAAGCAAAATAATTGTCTGTGACGATTGCTTCTGAATGTTTTGTGTTGTACTGGTTGATGTGTCCGATCGCTTCTTCGATTGAATCAACGACTTTTACAGCAAGGATGTAATCTAAAAATTCAGTGGACCAGTCTTCTTCCGTTGCTGGCTGCGCGGTGGTCAGATACTCTAAGGCACGTTCATCTCCACGGAACTCGACTTGACCGTCCAACTCGGCTTCCAATTTAGGTAGGAAGATCTCAGCAACATCCTGATGGACTAGTAAGGTCTCAATCGCATTGCAGACAGAAGGTCGTTGGACTTTGGCATTGATCGCGATGTCCATCGCCATTTGTAATTGCGCTTCTTTATCTACATAAACATGATTATTTCCTGTTCCAGTTTCGATGACTGGAACGGTGGCTGTCTCTTTGACACGTTGGATCAGTCCGGCACCACCACGAGGAATCAACACGTCAAGATACTCGGTTAGGCGCATCATTTCATTGGCTACCGCATGCGAGGTATCGTCAATGAATTGAATCGCATAAGGCGAATGGTCATTGGCTTTCAGCGTATCCTGAAGGACTTTTACCAATATTTGATTGGAATAAAAGGCTTCTTTACCACCACGAAGAATTACGGCATTCCCGGTTTTGAAACACAGGCTGGCAGCATCCGTGGTGACGTTGGGACGAGATTCATAGATGATCCCGATTACACCTAGTGGGACACGCTGGCGACCAATCATCAAGCCGTCCGCATTTTTCCACATTTTTTCCACTTCACCGATTGGATCAGGCAACTGGATGACTTGACGAATGCCTTCTGCCATTTCCTTGATCCGCGCTTCGGTCAAGCGCAAGCGGTCTTTCATTGTTTCTTTGATCCCGTAATCGTCTGACTTCGCCAAGTCTTTGTCATTGGCTGCTAAAATAGCTGCGCTGTTAGCTTCCAGAGCGTCCGCCATTTTTTCTAATAACTGATTTTTCGTTGCTGTATCTAGTAGTCCAAGCTGATAGGCACTTTCTTTGGCCTGTTTTCCTAATTGAATCAAATCTGTCATGTTCATTCCCCCTTAAAGAATGTTCCGATGTCCTTACCATCCAAAATATCCAGAATCACTTTCGGTCGTTTGCCATTGGCTAAAACCATGCCACTGTTATGATCTAAAACACGCTGAGCTGCTTTTAATTTACTATACATTCCGCCAGTTCCAAACTGACTGCCTTTGCCTCCTGCACGTGAGAACAGATCATCTGTTAATTCTGTCACTCGTGAATACAGTCGGGCATTTTTATTGGTGCTAGGGTTGTCTGAATAAAAGCCGTTGATATCTGACAGCATCACCAATAAGTCGGCGTTGGTCAACTGTAAAACGATGGCAGATAGCTGATCGTTGTCACCAAACTTGGTGAAGTGATCTAGTTCATCGACAGCGACCGTGTCGTTTTCGTTGATGATTGGGATAATATTCATTCGTAGTAGCTGCTCCAGTGTATTCATTACATTGGTGCGGCTTTCTGGAAAATCAGTCACGTCTCTTGTCAGCAGGACTTGTGCGGTCTGCTGACTATATGTGGCGAAGCGCTGATTGTAGATCGCCATCATCTGTGCTTGTCCGACAGCAGAGATCGCTTGCTGTTCGGGGATCGAAGCAGGACGGTTTCTGTAACCTAGTTTATTCATACCGATCCCGATTGCTCCTGAGGAAACCAGCAAGACTTCTTTGCCACGGTTTCTTAAATCAGTTAGTACAAACGCCAGCTCATCGATTCCTGCCAGATTGATATTGCCATTGGGATAGAGCAGAGAGCTTGTCCCGATTTTTATGACGATTCGTTTTGCGTCCTTTAATTTTTCTCGCATATGACACCTCTTTGTCGACACTTTTTTATAGTGCTTCTATTGTACTAGCAAAAAGTACTTTCGTCATGTAAATTCTTATAAAATTCTGAAAAATTAATGGCAAAATAAAAAAAGAAAGAAAAAATGTAACAAAATGGCTCTTTTTAGGATATATAGAGTAAGGGGGTGAGAAAGTGTCACGAGAAATGAAGCAATTGTATCAGCAGCATGCTCAAACGGTCTATCGTTATTTGTATAGTTTGTGTCATCAGCAGGAGCTAGCAGAAGAATTAACACAGGAAACTTTTTATCGGGCGTTGTATTCTATCGAGCGTTACGACGGAACTTGCAAGGTCAGTGTCTGGTTGTGTCAAATCGCCCGTCATATCTGGTATCAGTATGTGGACAAAAAGAAGAAATATCCTGCGGCAGAGTGGACAGATACTTTGGCAGACAAGGCCTTGTCTCCAGAAGAGCATTTGATCCAAGAGAATCAGCGAGATCTTTTGTATCAAAGGATTGCCCGTTTACAAACGCCGATGAAGGAAGTCGTTTTTCTGCGTGTTTCGGAAGAACTGAGTTTTGCCGACATCGGACGGATCTTAAACAAAAGTGAGAATTGGGCAAGGGTCACTTTCTACCGAGCCAAAACAAAATTAAAGGAGGGGCTGTAAATGTTAACGTGTCATATTGTCCAAGATTTGCTGCCAATGTATATTGAAGGACTGGTGAGTGAGGAGACAGCGAGGGATATCCAGCAGCATTTGGCAGGCTGTCCAGAATGTGAAGCCTACTATCAACAGCTGATCACACCTGTCCAGACAGAAACGGAGCTAGTCGAGGTACAAGAGATCGATTTTCTAAAAAAAGTCAGACAGCGTTTTACCAAGCGTCTGGCTGTGATCCTGTTGCTAGTGGGCTTGGTATTTTCGGGAGCTGCCTATCTGTATGCTGTTGGACAACCCTTACGCTCTGACGAAGTGGATGTCACCAGAAAAATAGCGGATGAGCAGCTGTTGTTAGATTTTTCCAAACCTAAAACTGGCTTTTTAAAAGTGACTTCCAAAGTGACCGTCAATGAAGACGGCTCCTATGTGGTGGAGCTTACACCAAAAAAATTGTTGAAAATGCCTTTTGATGATGTTGGAGAAGGCGGTTTTTCATGGGCTTGGGTCTTGAATACGGAACAGCAGGAAGAGCTGACCTTTGTGATCAAATTCAAAGACAGAGAGCTCGTTTTTGAGAAAGACGATTTTTAAGAAGGACCAAAACTTGCCGGAGGAATCCAGCAAGTTTTTTTGTTTGAGTAAGTTCTGAGTGGTTTTGAAAGAAAGGGAGGAAATTTTCAGCATTTTTGCGAATTTGTGGTAAAATAGACCTAATATTTATTGGAGGGCCATCATGAAAAAAAGAGGATTTGAACGCGTCACAAGTTTTGAAAAAAAAGAGATCAATTTGCCAGTACGGGCTACACACCATGCGGCAGGCTATGACTTCGAAGCCGCAGAAGATGTGGTAATACCAAGTATTTGGAAGCAACTTTTCTCTCGAACGATCCGTAGCGATCAAGCAGTTGAAAAGAAAATCAAACCGGTTCTTGTACCGACAGGGATCAAGGCGTATATGAGCGAAGATGAGTTTTTACAGTTGGCCAATCGCTCTAGCAATCCTTTGAAACGTTTTTTAGTCTTAAGTAACGGTGTTGGGGTGATTGATAGTGATTATTATAACAATGATGCCAACGAAGGACATATCATGTTCCAATTTACCAATTTTGGCTTGCGGGATGTGACGATCAAAAAAGGCGAACGCATTGGACAAGGGATTTTCCTACCATT
Source organism: Enterococcus olivae (assembly GCF_053760925.1). NCBI lineage: Bacteria > Bacillati > Bacillota > Bacilli > Lactobacillales > Enterococcaceae > Enterococcus > Enterococcus olivae. Next base: position 140,744 of record NZ_JBSMVT010000003.1, on the reverse strand, counting down.
TTTAAAAGCGGATCATGATGAATCGATTGGTGAACGAACAGGTGGATTCGGTTCATCGAATGAATAATAGATAAGGAGGTGGCCCCTAATGGCAAAAAAAGTAAAAACACATTTTGAATGTCAGCACTGTGGGTACATCTCCCCAAGATATTTAGGAAAATGTCCTCAGTGTAACAGCTGGAATTCCATGGTGGAAGAAAAGATTCAGGACACATCTGACCGCCGGATACGAACCAGCTTGACTGGACAAAAAATGAAACCAACCAAACTAGCGGACGTTGTTCCGAAGAAAGAGCCACGTGTCAAAACACAGCTAGATGAATTGAACCGGGTTTTAGGTGGCGGTGTCGTTCCAGGTTCGATGGTGCTGTTGGGGGGCGACCCGGGAATTGGGAAATCGACCTTGCTTTTGCAGGTGTCACAGCAGCTGGCAGCGACTGGCGGCAAGGTCTTGTATGTCTCAGGTGAAGAAAGTGCCGAACAGATCAAGATGCGTGCCCAGCGTTTGGGTGTTGTCGACAATGAATTTTATCTGTATGCCGAGACAGACATGCAGGATATCAGTCGTTCGATCGAAACTCTTTCTCCCGATTATGTGATCATCGATTCGATTCAAACCATGACGCAGCCGGACATCAGCAGTGTCGCGGGTAGTGTCAGTCAAGTGCGCGAAACGACGGCGGAACTGTTGAAGATCGCCAAAACTAACGGCATTGCGATTTTTATCGTTGGTCATGTCACCAAAGAAGGCTCGATCGCTGGACCGCGAATGCTGGAGCACATGGTTGACACCGTTCTTTATTTTGAAGGGGAACAGCACCAGAGCTTTCGGATTTTACGGGCAGTCAAAAACCGGTTTGGTTCTACGAATGAGATCGGGATTTTCGAGATGTTAGAAGGCGGTTTGCAAGAAGTCGCCAATCCATCACAAGTTTTTCTAGAAGAGCGTTTGGCAGGAGCCACTGGTTCGGCGATCGTGGTGGCGATGGAAGGTAGTCGACCGATTTTGGTAGAGATCCAGGCACTGGTCACACCGACGATGTTCGGCAATGCCAAACGGACAACGACGGGACTGGATTTTAATCGAGTCTCACTAATCATGGCTGTGCTGGAAAAACGCGCGGGTCTGTTGCTGCAAAACCAGGACGCTTATCTCAAAGCTGCTGGTGGTGTAAGATTAAATGAACCAGCAATCGATTTGGCGATCGCGATCAGTATCGCTTCCAGCTATCGTGAAAAAGGCACCGATGCGACGGAATGTTTTATTGGTGAGATCGGTCTGACCGGTGAAATTCGCCGGGTCAATGCGATCGAACAGCGTGTCAAAGAAGTTCAAAAACTAGGCTTCAAAAAAGTCTATCTCCCAAAAAATAATTTGGTCAACTGGGAACCACCCAAAGGCATCAAGGTCGTGGGTGTGGCAACCTTGGATGAAGCGTTAAAACGAGTATTTCGTTAAGAAAAAGGAAAGACAATAGATTAAAGACATTCAGTATGAGAGAATGAACCATACTGAATGTAGAATTGGAGGATGAAGTATGCAAAAACGTGTCATTACTGTTTTGATGGTACTTGCTGGAGCAAGCATCGGCGTTTCTTTACTGCCCCTTGCCTGGAATACCATCGGACAACAGAACAATGACTGGCTGAACAATACAGTAACCAACAGCGTAGTAGGTGCCCTTATTTTTTATTTATTTTCTTTGCTGGTGGCAAGCTATGTTTCAGCTGGTATTCAAAAAATCGAAAAGAAATTGAGTGAGTTCAGTCTCACCTATTTATTATTTGGAGCAATCGGAACGATCATCGGTCTGATGATCGGCGTGATCGTCTCTATCCCACTTTATAATTGGCAGGTCCCGTTTATCAACAGTGTGGCACCGATTTTAGTGATGGTTCTGTTAGGTTATTTAGGCTTGCAGATCGGAACCACACGGATTGAAGAATGGAAGAAAATCTTTACATCCAAAAATAAAAAGACCGAGCCGCAAACCGAACAGCAAATGCTGGAACGTAAAGTCGAGGACCGCTTCCATAAGTACAAGATCTTAGATACCAGCGTGATTATCGATGGTCGGATCTATGATATTGCCAAAACTGGCTTTTTAGAAGGTGTTCTGTTGATCCCGAACTTTGTCTTGTATGAATTGCAATACATCGCTGATTCAGGGGACAGCCTGAAGCGAGTACGGGGACGTCGGGGCTTGGATATCTTGAATTCTTTGCAAAAAGAAGAAGGTATTACCGTTGAGATGTATGATGGTGATTTTGAAGATATCTCTGAAGTCGACAGCAAATTGCTGAAGCTAGCAAAATTGTTGGATGGTGTCGTTGTGACCAATGACTACAACTTGAACAAGGTTGCGGAATTCCAAAATGTCCCAGTTCTGAATATCAATGCGTTGGCTAATGCCGTCAAACCAGTCGTTATCCCTGGAGAAACGATGGAAGTTCTTGTCGTTAAAGCTGGGACTGAGCGTCAACAGGGTGTCGCCTATCTGGATGATGGAACCATGGTCGTTGTGGAAGATGGTCAGCATTACATGAACGAACGCATCAAAGTCGTCGTGACGAGTGCCTTGCAAACCGCTGCAGGACGAATGATCTTTGCGAAGCCAGCTCATTCAGGTCGCGGAATCGACAGTAAATAAATGAACAGACATAAAAAGATCCAAACCTAAGCAAGATAGGTTTGGATCTTTTTCGATTATTCCATGAAATAGTAGCCAAAATTCTTTGAGATCCGAGGAAAGGTGTACAGAGCGTGTGTTCCTTTCAAATGTTATTAGCAGAAGAGGGAAGTCAATTGTCAGGAAACCTCTAAGGTGTTTTTTTCTGCAATCAGTAATTCATTTTTTAGTTCATCAATGATCGCGATGCCCGCACTGGTACCGATTCGTTCAGCACCTGCTGCTAGCATTTTTTTGAAAGTTTCTGCGTCTCGGATGCCGCCGGCCGCTTTGACTTTCACCTGATCGCCAACATGCTGCTTCATCAAACGGACATCTTCGATCGTTGCTCCCGACAGACCAAAGCCCGTCGAAGTTTTAATAAAGTCCGGCTGTACTAGCTTAGCAATCTCGCAGAGCTTGATCTTTTCCTCGTCTGTTAAATAGCAATTTTCAAAAATCACCTTGGAAGTGACCTCATTTTGACGGCAAACAGCAACGATCTCCGCCATTTCTTGATGGAGATAGCTCCAGTTTTGGTCTTTGACAGCTGTCAGATTAATGACGTAGTCGATCTCAGTCGCCCCATTTTTGATGGCATCTGCTGTTTCGAATATTTTTGACTCGATACTGGTTTGACCCAGTGGAAAGCTGATGGCTGCGCCTATGCCAATGTCTGTGTTCGCTAGTAATTGCTGACATTTACTGGTTTGTACTTGGTTGATCGCCACCATTTTGAAGTGATAGCTGTGGGCTTCCTGGCAGAGAAGCTCCATATCCTTTTCAGAAGCTGTGGGATGCAGATTTGTATGGTCGATCAAGCGTGCCAACTGATCTAAAGTATAGCTAGTCATGTCCTTTCCTCCGTTCTTTTTAGATATATTATAACACTGCTGCCGCTAAAAAGGGGAGGTTGTCATGATAGAGGAAAGAGGAACGAGAAGGAGGGGAGAAAATGACCATATGCCCTATTGAGTCCTGTCAATTATTTTGAAATAGACAGACAAAAAATGGAGGAAAAGCAAATCATTTACGTTGCTTTTTTCCTCCATTTTATTTTTGTTGATGACACCTACTCCTCATTTCCGATCATTGTTTTCAATCGAATTACAAATTCCTCGAAACTGTCTGAATGTGCTAACTGTCTTACATTGATAGGATCGGAAACAACTTCAATAAATGTTTCAAAAAAATCGCTGAAATCCTTAGAATCTGTTTGAGAAATAGCAACTAAAGCAACTAAATTTACGGAGTATCCGTCCCACTTCAAATAATCTTGTAGGGTCAGTATTGAGATCCCACTTTTGTTTGCATTCTGCTCAATAAAATGAGGGACGGCAATTCCTGAAGGAAAACTTGTAGAAGATAACTCTTCCTTTTTTTCCATTTTAATTTCAAAACTTTGATCTATCACATCGTATTTCACCATTTGTTCAACCATTTTTTTACGAATACTTTTTGGTGTATTTGTCGATGAAGCAAATTGATTAAAATATAGATGTTCTACAATGAAGGAATCTATCAGATCAAACATCCGTTTACGCCAGATACTTTTTTTCTTTAAACGAATCCGTTTTTCAATTAGTTCAATGTCTTTTCTGGTCAAGATAGGATGTACATAGATCGCTCCAGACATTTCTGCTGCTCTTTCGCGGGTAGTGAGATAGACATCATAGTCCTCTACAGCCGTCTTTTTAGAATCAAAAAGTTGTACACTAATATTTTCATTTAGTTGTTTTTTTAATTTTTGAGTAATGACTTCTTCGATATTGTAGTATCGATCGATCTCTACAACAAGTTTAACTTCTGGTCCGTCATCTTTACAGCTTTCTAGGTAAACACCTATATGCAAGGCAATGAAAGAAATTTCATCATCATTGAACCAAATAGACAACTTATCCTGAATCAACATCGAAATATAAACAGCAATATCATATACCAATGGATAAGCTGTTTTAATATCTAATAAGCCCGTATTTCTTGTATATCGTTCGTATTGCGAACGATCATACAAGCTTTGAAGATGGATAGCTAATTTGTTAAATAGTTTGGGTGTCTGTAAATCAATCAAATACATTTTTTTGACTTTATCTAAACTTTCTTGTAAAGCGGTAATGATTTTATCTTCTACAAAACTAGACAACTCATTTTCATTTGTATTTGTGAGGTATTCGTTTTGTAATCCTACAAATAACAACGATAACTGCTGAATTTCCATCGTTGTAAATTCGATGTGATACTCTTTTCTCAGTAATTCAGTAATTTCTTGTGTCAGATAGTATTCTGCTGAATCTTGTTCTAGTCGATAACCTGTTGTAAAATCTAGTACATTTCCTTGACGGATTCTCTCAATACTAATGGCAAAGTGAAGCACAATATTATTCATAGAGTAATCGGTAATTTTAATGCCTTGCTTTTTCAAAATAGTTTGAATGACTGCTTCTAGTTTCTCTAAAGAGATTTCTCCAATCATGTCTTGCATATGACGTTTTAATTTTTCTTGATAGTCTCCCTCTGCGTACAAAAGAGAAATCATATACCTTCGTTTTTCACGTTCAGAGCCCTCTAAATTTGCTACGTCATTTCTAATAGTTAGCTGTAAATTTTTGTTACTTATTTCCTTTTTTAGTGATTGGATAGTATTTTACACAGGATTATGGACTTGACTGAGCATTATTTACATAAGTTCTAGGTTTTGTCAGTGAATTTGGGAAAAAAGTAGATTCTCCTAGCCATTGGCTTTACTAATCGCCATATTAAATGTACAATTCTAGCTATACAGCAATTTCATTTCAGAGGAAATAAATAAGTGGAAATTGCATTTGAAAGAAGAGGAAGATGACAATGACAAAAGTACGTGTACGTTACGCACCAAGTCCAACAGGGCATTTACACATTGGCAATGCGCGAACAGCATTATTCAACTATTTATTTGCGCGTCACAATGACGGAGAATTTATTATTCGTATTGAAGACACTGACCAAAAACGCAACATTGAAGGCGGCGAAAAAAGCCAGCTGGAAAATTTGAAATGGTTAGGCATGGACTGGGATGAATCACCGGCAAATCCAGGTGATTACGGACCTTACCGTCAGTCAGAACGTAAAGAAATCTATCAACCACTGATCGATCAGCTTTTGGCTAGCAACCGTGCTTACAAATGCTATTGTACAGAAGAAGAACTGGAAGCCGAACGTGAAGCGCAGCGTGCTCGTGGGGAGATCCCTCGCTACAGCGGAAAATGTGCGAACCTGACAGCGGAAGAACAACAGGAAAAAGAAGCGGCGGGCATTACTCCCGTGATTCGTTTCCGTGTCCCACGCAATGTAGAATACCGCTTTGATGATATGGTCAAAGGCGAAATCGTCTTTGAATCAGACAACGTGGGTGGTGACTTTGTCATTCAAAAACGTGATGGTATGCCAACCTATAACTTTGCGGTAGCAGTTGATGATCATGAGATGAAAATCAGCCATGTCCTACGTGGAGATGATCACATTGCCAACACGCCAAAACAAATGATGATTTATGAAGCATTTGGTTGGAAAGTGCCACAATTTGGACATATGACCTTAATTATCAACTCCGAAACAGGGAAAAAACTAAGCAAGCGGGATGAAACGATCCTACAGTTTATTGAACAGTATCGTGAACTAGGTTACTTACCAGAATCAATGTTCAACTTTATCGCGTTACTTGGTTGGTCACCGGTGGGAGAAGACGAATTGTTCACACCATCTGAGATCATTGAGATGTTTGATGTGGATCGTTTGAGCAAGTCACCCGCAGCTTTTGATGCGAAAAAGCTGGAATGGATCAACAATCACTACATGAAACAGCTGGATTTGGATGTTTTGACAGAAATGTGCTTGCCTTATCTTGTAGAAAAAGGTTTAATGGAAGAAAATCCAACGACCGAACGTTTGAACTGGTTCAGAAAAGTAGTTAGCCTGTATCAACCACAAATGAGCTATGCTGCAGAAATCGTGGATGTTTCTAGCTTGTTCTTCAATGAACATCCTACCTTGGATGATGCCGCTAAAGAAGTCCTAGCTGGTGAAACTGTACCGACTGTACTGGCAGCATTCAAAGCACAGCTAGAAGCAATGGATGTCGTGGATGCACCGACTGTCAAGGCAGCGATCAAGGCTGTTCAAAAAGAAACAGGCATCAAAGGTAAGAACCTATTCATGCCGATCCGTGTGGCTGTCTCAGGGCAAACCCATGGACCAGAGTTGCCAGATACGATCGAATTATTAGGCAAAGAAAAAGCATTGGCACATTTGAATCAAGTATTATAAAAAACACGAAGAACAGACGAAGTACAAAGCTCCTTTTTTAAAGAGAGATTGCGGGTGGTGGAAGCAATCAAAAAGGAATTGGAAATGCATCTGGGAGTGGCTCTGACGAAAATCAGAGACGGCAATGCACGTTACGCGAATCTGAGGCAGACAGAGCATCAGTCTGTAAATAAAAGTGGAACCACGCCCAAAGCGTCTTTTAGATAGGGAAACCTATTTGAAAGGCGCTTTCTTACGTAATGAAAAAAACAAATAAAGAAGGTGAACAAACATGAGTTGGTTGAAGCGCGCGGTAGAAGCGACGAAAAGAAATGATCCAGCTGCTAGATCGACAGCGGAAGTCTTACTGACCTATCCGGGGATCCATGCCTTATTTTGGCATCGCATCTCTCATTTCCTCTATCAGCATCAGTGGTATTTACTGGCAAAAATGAATGCTCAATTTTGGCGATTCATTACGGGAATCGAAATTCATCCAGGAGCAAAAATCGGACAAGGTGTTTTTATCGATCATGGCATGGGCTTAGTGATCGGAGAAACAGCGGAAGTGGAAGATGACGTGATCCTGCATCACAATGTTACGCTAGGCGGAACTGGTAAACACAAGACCAAACGCCATCCAACGGTCAAAAAAGGCGCGTTGATCTCAGCTCATGTTCAGATCCTAGGGCCTGTCACGATCGGCGAGCGAGCAAAAATTGGCGCAGGAGCGGTGGTTTTGCATGATATTCCTGCTGATACGACAGCAGTCGGAGTGCCAGCTAAGGTGGTACGCTGGAAGGGAGAGAAAATTAAAGATGATCAAGATCTACAACACATTAAATAGAACCAAAGAAGAATTTCATCCGTTAGAAGAAGGCAAGGTAAAAATGTATGTCTGCGGTCCGACGGTCTACAACTACATCCACATTGGTAATGGCCGTAGTACGGTTTCCTTTGATACGATTCGTCGCTATTTAGAATTTCGTGGCTATGAGGTCAACTATGTTTCAAACTTTACTGACGTCGATGACAAGATTATTCGTGCAGCCAAGGAACTAGAAATTACTGCACCTGAAGTAGCTGATCGTTTTATCCAAGCCTTTGAGGAAGATACTCAAGCCTTAAATGTGAAGCCGGCGTGCTCGCATCCACGGGTCATGGACCATATCGATGATATCATCGACTTTATTCAAGTGCTGATCGACAAAGAATATGCCTATGCAGCAGAAGGTGATGTTTATTACCGCACACGCAAATTTGCCACCTACGGAAAACTAAGTGATCAATCGATTGATGAACTGGAAGTTGGTGCTAGCCAGCGAACAGGACAGGAACAGCAGATCAAAGAAGACCCGTTGGATTTTGCCTTGTGGAAATCTGCGAAGCCAGAAGAAATCTCTTGGGATTCACCTTGGGGCAAAGGACGCCCGGGCTGGCATATCGAGTGCTCGGTCATGGCAACGAAATTACTAGGGGATACGATCGATATTCATGGTGGTGGTCAGGATTTGGAGTTTCCGCATCATGAGAATGAAATCGCCCAAAGCGAAGCCAAAACAGGAAAAACCTTTGCCAACTATTGGATGCACAATGGCTATGTCACGATCGGTGAAGACGATGAAAAGATGAGTAAATCCCTAGGTAATTTTGTGACCGTTCATGAAATGGTGAAACAAATGGATCCACAGGTGTTGCGTTTCTTTATGGCAACGACGCAATATCGTCGCCCGATCCGTTACAGTGAGAAGACTTTGAAGGAAGCGGCAACGAATCTGCAGCGCCTACGCAATGCCTATGAAAATGCTGGCTTTCGTTTAGCAGATGCCAAAGAGTCCCTAGGTGATGACCAAGGGAAACAGGCGGAATTACAGGTGCTAGTCGATCGTTTTACCGAAGAAATGGACGATGACTTCAATACGGCTAATGGGATCACGGTGATCTATGAACTAGCGAAATGGCTCAATACTTACAGCGAACAAGCCGATGTTTCACGTGCGGTTTTAGAAAAAGCCCGTGCGAATTTTAGTCAGTTGCTAGAAATTTTTGGGGTCGTTTTCCAAGAAGAATTGCTAGATGATGACGTGGACGCTTTGATTGCGGAACGCAATCAAGCACGGAAGGAAAAGAATTTTGCCCGCAGCGATGAGATTCGCGATTTGTTGAAGGAACAAGGGATTGTTTTGGAAGACACACCGCAGGGAACACGATGGAGACGAGAAGCATGAGAGATTACCGACAATTGAATGGTTTAGCGCTAGCTTACGTTGGTGATGCGATCTATGAAGTATATATTCGCGACTATCTGGTTTCTCAGGGACAAACGCGTCCGAATCAGCTGCATCGGATGGCGACCCATTTTGTTTCAGCGAAAGCCCAAGCATCACTGGTTCAGGCGATGTTGGAAGCGGCGATCTTGACTGAGGAAGAAGAAAATTTTTATCGTCGTGGTCGCAACAGCAAGAGTCACACAAGTGCCAAGAATGCGGACATCACCACTTACCGGATTTCTACTGGATTTGAAGCGCTGATGGGTTATCTTCATTTGACTGAGCAAAAAGAACGGCTGGAAGAGCTGATCCAGTGGTGTATTGATCAGGTTGTGACAGAAATGAAAGAAAAGTAAGGTGAAAAAAATGAGAGAACGTTACGGAAACGATCAAAAGAAGCGCAAACCGCGCGTGAACGATAGAACAAAAGACAACCGTCGACAAAAAACACCTCGGGAAGACAAAGCGAATGTTCGCACACAAGAGGAGATCGAAGAGAACTTTGTTTTTGGTCATCATGCGGTCATGGAAGCCCTGAAGCAAGGTCGCGGCAATAAGCTGTTTGCTTCTGAAGATGCTCGAGGAGAAAAAATCGATGAACTGAAGGTGTTGGCAAGTGAACTGTCTGTTCCGATCAAGTGGGTTCCTAAGCAAAAACTGGATACAATGAGTAATCAGGGAGTTCATCAGGGCTTGATCTTGGCGATCACCCCTTATGAATATTTGACCTTATCTGAGCTGCTTGATCAAAGCAAGGAAAATCCGTTTTATTTGCTCTTGGACAATTTGGAAGATCCTCATAATTTTGGGTCGATTTTAAGAACCGCAGATGCTAGTGGTGTAGATGGCGTGATCATTCCGAAGCATCGGGCAGTCGGGATCACTCCCGTCGTTGTCAAAACATCAACAGGAGCAGTTGAACATGTCCCCGTAGCTCGAGTGACGAATTTGAATCAGGCGATCAAGGAATTGAAAGCCAAGGGATTTTGGATTTTCGGAACGGATATGGAAGGAACGACGTATTCAAAATGGAATGCGCAAGGTTCGATCGCCTTAATCATTGGGAACGAAGGTCGTGGGATGAGCGAAGGCTTGAAAAAAGAAGTCGATGAAATGCTGACGATTCCGATGACTGGCCATGTTCAGAGTCTGAATGCTTCGGTAGCTGCGGGACTATTGATGTATGAAGCCTTTCGTCAAAGAGGCGTAGACCGATGAAATCACAGTTGTTGATCGTAGATGGTTACAACATGATAGGCGCCTGGCCTGAACTGGTTCTGCTAAAAAAACAAGACCGTATGGAAGATGCCAGAGAAGCCTTGCTACAGCGTTTGTCTAACTATGCAAAATATGAAGGGCTCCGAGTCATTGTGGTCTTTGATGCCCAGCTAGTTCCTGGCATCACACAAAACTACACGAAATATCAATTAGAAGTCGTTTTTACTGAAGAAGGAGAAACGGCAGACAGCTATATTGAACGAGTGGCTGGAGAATTGAATGATCGCTTGACGCAAGTCACTGTAGCCACCAGTGATTTGGCAGAACAGTGGGTCGTCTTTTCACAGGGTGCCTTGCGAACCTCTGCTAGAGAGTTGTACAAAATGCTAGAAAAAACAGAAAAAACGATTCATCGACATCAAGAAGACATTCAATTTACAAGTTTCCGTCGCAATTCGCCTTGGGACGACAACCAGTTGAGTGCTTTGCAGCAGAAGCTGAAAGAATTGAGTAAAAAGAAAAAATAAGCGCGACAAGCCTCTCAACCAAAAGAACCAAAATCGGTTAGTTCAATGAGAGTATTTGACTGAAAAGAATGGTACGCTTCTTTCATCAGAGGATGGAAGGAGCGTTTTTTATGGAACCAGATTTGTTACAGGCAGCGAAAAAAGGAGACGATGAAGCTTTGCGTCAGCTATTTGATCGCTATCGTCCGTTAGTATACAGTATCAGAAATAAGTATTTTTTGCGGGATTTCGATGATCAGGATTGGCTACAAGAAGGTTTGATCACCTTTCATGATTGTATTCAAGTGTTTGAAGCAGGTTTTGGGACTACATTAGGCGCTTTGTTCAAACGTTCTTTTGAGAATCGAATTCGCAGCTTAGTCAGAAAAGAATGTGCCTACAAAAGAAGAAGTACACAGCAGGCTGTTTCTCTTGAGCAGCAAATGGCACAGGAAGGATCTGAATTTCTTGCAGAAACAGGATTGGGTCTCAGTCCGTTGGATCAGATCCTGATCCAGGAAACATTTGAAGAGTGCCAGCAACTCTTATCTTCTTTGGAGAAAGAAGCCTTTGTGATCTATGGGTTAGGCAATGCTGTTTCACCGAGCTCTTCAGAGGGGAGTATGCAACGTGCCTATGATCGGTCAAGGAGAAAAATAAGAGCCCATCTTCGCAAGAGAAGACAAGAAAATATGGATTGAACAACGAGCAGACCGTGTCAATCTAGACTTTTTGTGAATAGCCAATCATTGGTTCTATCTTATAGTGGTTTTTGTATAGCAATCCTTCGCGGAGAGAAAATCTGCTCTTGTGGATCATGAAATCAGCTTCAAATAGTCGTTTACCTAGGCTTTTTAACAGGCTCACATTGTTCCACGGCTGACTTCAAGCAAGACTTTCTTGCAGTGTAGCGTTGCTATGTGAAACAACCGTGATTTATGACGATTATTTGGCTTTTTCCAGAGGTCCTCACAACAAAGGATTGAAAAGGGTTTAAATTTATGGTATACTTGAAATTTTCAGGAAATTGTGGTATAATAATCTTTGAGGTGAACGTGATGCCAACAACTTTAGCAACGATTAAAAAAGACTTAGAAGGTCGTATCGGCAGTGAGATCATGCTTGTTGCTCAGACTGGAAGAAAACGCCAAACAGAACGCAAAGGAATTTTAACAGAAACCTATCCATCTGTCTTCGTAGTGGATTTGGATCCTGAAGAAAACTCTTTTGAACGTGTGTCTTACAGCTATTCAGATATTTTGACAAAAACAGTTGAAATCGAATTTCTGTCTGAGGCGGTCTAATAAGAAAACAGAAGAAGGAGCTTAGCTGAGGCGAGCTCTTTTTTAGTGGAGGAAAACAGATGGAACGAAAGAAAAAAGACTTTTCATCCTTGACTTTGTCAGAATATCATCGTCTCATGACGTTGCGTGTGGCAGTTTTTGTGGTGGAGCAAAACTGTCCCTATCAAGAAATCGATGAGATCGATCCGACCGCTGTTCATTTTTGGCTGGAAGAAGACGAAAAAATTCTTGCCTATGCGAGGATCTATCAAACGAATGACCTTATTCACTTTGGTCGGGTACTCGTGGCTCCAGAAGCGCGTCGCCAGAAATTAGGTACACGCTTGGTGCAAGAGGTCGTTGACTGGATCGAAGAAGAGTACCCAGGACAAACGATCGAGATCGGTGCCCAAGCCCATCTCCAAAACTTCTATGGTCAGTTTGGTTTTCAAACTTGTTCAGAAGAATACTTGGAAGACGATATCCCGCATATAGATATGAAAAAAGAAAGCTCGTCTCCTAAACAATAGGATGAGAGCCTTCTTTTATTTTTCTTCTGATTCTTCTGTTGAGTCAGTGATCTCAACTTCGATTGGTAGACCAGACTGCAAGCGCAGCAAGTCGCGAATCTCAGCCAAATAATCTTCAGCAGTGATTTCTTCGGGTTCTTCTTCCTCTTCCGTCTTATGGAAAGACTGCATTCTGTTGATTGCTCGAACGACTAGGAACAAAACAAATCCGGTAATTAGGAACGTAATAATTGCACTAACGACACTACCAAAATCAAACAAAACGCCATTGAAGCGAACGGATAAGACGCTCAAGGAATCTTCCAGATCTCTTCCATTCGTAAACAAACTAACGACTAAGGCGATCAGTGGTGTGATTAGACCATCAACGACTTGTGTAACGATTGCAGTGAAGGCACTACCGATCACAACCCCGACAGCCAAATCGACCACATTCCCTGTCATAATAAATTCCTTGAATTCTGAAAACATTTTTTTCATGATTTTCACCTCCATTATGAAGATTAGTATAGCGAATCCAAGGCTATTTTTGAAATGATAACACTCTGATTCAACGAATTTTCTGCAAGCGAGGGTCTATGTTATACTAAATAAGAATGACAAGCAGCATGAAGGAGACAAAAAGTGATGCAACTACAACCAGGTATTCGATTGACTGTGATCCCAACGGAAAAATATAAAACAATTCGTATTTTTATCCGCTTTTCTGCAAAACACAGTGAAAAAACTGCTACGAAGCGCACCTTATTAACTAGTTTATTAGAAACTAATAGTTTACATTACCCAAAACAAACCGATATCAGCAGCCAATTAGCCGAGCTTTACGGGGCGACCTTTGGACTGAGTGTCGGTAAAAAAGGAAACGTGCATCAAGTCAACGTACTGATGTCACTGGTCAATGGCAAATACATTGGCAATCCAGATGTTTTGTCTGAAGGGATCGACTTTTTAAAAGAGATTCTGTTTTATCCAAATATCAAAGATGGTCACTTTGACAAAGAAACTTTTACTTTGGAAAAAGATAATTTAGCCGCTTATTTGAAGAGTCTGCAAGAAGACAAGCAAACCTTGGCTTCTTTACGTTTACAGGAGCTTTATTTTAGTGAGAGTTCGGATCAAAAAGTCCCAAGTTTTGGCTCAGTGGAGGATCTGGAAAAGGTCACTTCTGAAGAGCTGGTGCAAACGTATCAGGAGATGCTGGCACAAGACGAGATCGACATTTTTGTCGTGGGTGATATCGAAGAAGCTGATGTGCTAGCCGCATTTACTGACTGGACCTTCCCAGAGACTGATCGTCTGCATCCAGAGATCTTTTACCATCAGCCGGCGATCATCGATGTAAAAGAAGAAGTCCTGCGAGAAGCAGTCACACAAGCCAAACTGAATATGGCCTTTCAAACATCGATCTATTACGGTGATCAACGACGTTTTGCTTTGATGCTGTTCAATGGCTTGTTCGGTGGATTTCCGCATTCAAAATTGTTTTTGAATGTCCGTGAAAAAGAAAGTCTGGCCTATTATGCATCCAGCAGTGTCGATACCTTCCGTGGCTTTGTTTCTGTACAGACGGGAATCGACGGCAGCAACCGAGCCCGTGTTCTACAGCTAGTAGAAGAGCAGCTAAACAGTCTGCGTCAAGGAGTATTTACCGAGGAAGAGATCGCTCAAACCAAAGCGATGCTACGGAATCAGTATTTGCTGTCCTTGGACAATCCTCAAGCATTGATCGAGACAGCCTATTTGAATCAGTGGCTTCCAGAGACACAGCTGACAGAATCAGAATTTTTGGCGAACCTGATGAAGGTCACAAAAGAGGAAATCCAAGAAGTAGCTCAGGATATCCATTTACAGGCAATTTTTGTTTTGGACGGTGAGGAATAGTATGGAAAAAAAAGTATACGAACAATTAAATGAAACCTTGTATAAAGAAGTTCTTCCTAATGGACTAAGAGTCTTTGTTCTTCCTAAAAAAGACTTCCATAAAACCTATGGACTGTTCAGTACCAACTATGGTTCGATCGACAATGAATTTGGCTACGGGAACGAATTGACCCGTGTACCAGATGGGATCGCCCATTTTCTAGAACACAAAATGTTTGAAAAAGAAGACGGCGATGTCTTTCAGTTATTTGGTAAGCAAGGGGCTTCCGCCAATGCCTTCACGAGCTTTACTAAAACCAGTTATCTTTTTTCAGCGACAGACAATATCAAAGAAAATCTGCAAACACTGATCGATTTTGTTCAGGATCCTTATTTTACTGAGGAGACTGTTGAAAAAGAAAAAGGGATCATTGGACAAGAGATCCAAATGTACGACGACGATCCAAACTGGCGCCAATTTTTTGGAATTTTAAAAAATATGTATCCAAAGCATCCGCTACATATCGACATTGCAGGAACGATCGAAAGTATCGCAGAAATCACCGCTGAAAATCTGTACCATTGCTATCATACCTTTTACCATCCTAGCAACATGACTCTGTTTGTCGTAGGGAATGTGGAGCCAGAAGATCTGATCGAATTTGTAAGCCAAAATCAGGCGCAAAAAGAGTTTGCCGAGATTCAGACGATCCATCGACATTTTCCCGAAGAAAGCATCGAAGATATCGTTCCTTTCAGCCGAATGGAAATGCCTGTCAACCGAACCAAGGTCGTATTGGGGATCAAAGGAGCTCAGGATAATTTGCCAACGGATGCCTATGAACTGTTGCGCTTTCGTACCGCATTGAATCTTTTGTTCCAGCTATTACTGGGCAATACGAGTGAAAACTACCTGCGTTTGTATAACGAAGGAGTGATTGACGATACCTTTGGCTTTGAATTCTCGCTGGACCGTAGCTTCCATTTTGCTGATTTCTCAGGAGATTCGCAAACGCCGGATGTGTTTGCCAAAGCGATCGAAGAAATTTTGTTGGACTTTGCACAGGATCCAGAAGTGAAGGAAGAAAATCTGACCCTTTTGAAGAAAAAAATGCTGGGTAAGTACTTCCAGTCCTTGAATTCACTGGAATTTATCGCCAATCAATTTACACAGGATTTGTTTGGAGAATTGACCTTGTTCGATGTACCAGAGATCATTCAATCGATCGAGATCCAAGATGTTTTACAAGCCGGAGAGCGTTTCATCCAACAAGAAGCCTTCAGTCGTTTTTATTTGGAGCCACTAAAAGAGAAATAAGTTTAAAAAATGTTTGAGACTGTCAAAGGTTTGTCCTCAAATACCTTTATTTATGGTATTCTAAGATATATTGATTTTACAGACTGGAGAAGATGGACGAGTGGGCAATGAGATAATTATTGGAGATCGACTACGGCAAGCCCGATTAAATAAAAATATTAGTATAGATGAATTACAAAAGATAACCAAAATCCAAAAACGTTACCTGGAAGCAATCGAAGCAGGAGAATTCGATCGACTACCGGGAGAGTATTATGTGCGTTCTTTTTTAAGAGAATATGCGGCAGTGGTAGGAGAAAATGGTGATTTTCTCGTAGCAGTCTTTGATGAGGAGGCAACGTTTGGCGAAGATTTACCTAAGCGTCCTCAGCCTGAGACAGTCGAGGGTTCTAGAAAAGCGATGCATGTGGAAGAAGCCCGTAAAAAAAGATTGATCGACTATGTTCCGATGATGCTGTTGGGCTTGATCGCTTTGACCATTATCGGTATCGTTGGCTATATGACTTGGCAGGATCGCCAAGCAGCACCGATCATCGGCAATACTACGCCGGCATCGATCATCATCAATGAGTCTTCAACCAGCTCCTCTGAAGAAGTATCAACAGAGACTAGCTCTTCAACAGAAGAAACCAGCACCACTGAATCGGAAGAAGAGACCGAGATGGCGATCGAACGAATCACATCGACGCAGCGAGTGGCTGAGTATACTGTTTCTGATGCAGAGAATCCTGTGGTGATCACGTTGAAGGGCAAAAACGATCGTTGCTGGGTAGGAATCACAGCAGATGGTAGTGGCTATTTGTTCCAGCAAACACTGGAAGCCACAGACGAAGAAACAATTACCTTACCTGAAGGTGCTACAAACGTGGAGCTTTCTTTAGGAATGAGTGCCAATATAGAGATTGAGATCAACGGGGAAACACTAGAATTTGATGATCCGCAGTTTGAGCTGCTGCAAAAAAATCTTCGTTTGACGATTTCTTATCAGGAATAAGCAAACAATAGGAGAAAAGGAGACAAAGTGTGAATTTACCAAATAAACTAACCGTTTTAAGAATATTGATGATCCCGGTATTTATTCTTATTTTAGCCGTACCTTTTGACTGGGGAAGTCTCTCCGTTGGGTCAACAGAGCTGTTGTATACCCACTTGATTGCAGCGATCATCTTTGCTGTGGCGAGTATCACGGACTGGCTGGATGGGAAAATCGCCCGTGACCGCGGGTTGGTGACGAATTTCGGCAAATTTGCTGATCCACTGGCTGACAAGATGCTCGTGATGACCGCGTTTATTATGCTGGTTGAACTAGGCAAAGCACCAGCTTGGATTGTAGCGGTGATCGTTTGTCGCGAACTAGCGGTAACCGGTTTGCGTCTGTTGCTAGTCGAAGGCGGCGAAGTGATGGCGGCAGCATGGCCAGGAAAAGTCAAAACAGCAACACAAATGCTGGCGATTATTTTCTTACTGACCAACAACATCCCATTCAATCTGCTAGGACTGCCAGTTGATCAAATTCTGTTGTATATTTGCTTGGCGGCGACTGTGTATTCGGGAGTCGATTATTTTGCCAAAAATACAGCAGTGTTCAAAGGTTCAATGTAGTTAAAAACAAAAGAAGGATTGCTTTCAAGAGCGCCTTCTTTTTTTTATCTATGAATAAAGAAGAAGATGGGGGAAAACGATGTCTCAAAAATTAAAAAATCAGTGGAAAGCAGGAGTGATGTTTCTTGCAGGACTTTTCTTTTTATTGATCTATTCTGAATATCATCCAGAAACACGTACCCTTTTGGCGCTACCTGTCGTGTTGACTATCCTGTTGTTTTTGATAGGAATGGACTATTACATGGACGGTGAGGATCAACGGCGTCAGTTATTCGATCGCAAAGATTATTTGCTTGTTTGGTCATCCGGTAGCGTGCTCATGTTGGTGACGCTATTTGCTGCCGATTATTCGGACAGTCTTCCCAGAGAGAGCTTGGTCATTGCCTTACCTGCGCTAGGGCTTATGTTGGCGCTATTTGGCTTCATGATTTTTAAAGCAGCCAGAAAAGAAGCTCAAGAGGTTACCGGCACCCATCCCATGCCTCCAAAACTGCGTGCACGTGTCCGGAGTGTCTTGATCCAGCTGACCGTTATTCTGATTCTATGTGTCCTAGCTTTTCATCAGCGAGAGGATTTGATTTTTAAACAGCATGTCGGAATGATCAATGTGATGTTTATGGCTTGTATGCTCTACTTTTGGGAAGCAGAGAAAAGTGGTCGGCTTCGAGCAAAGGATCAATGGTGGGCTTGGGCTGTTTATTTAGGCTTGATGTTGTTCTTGTTGATAGATATCGATAGTCTACTGATGGGTTCCTACTATTCACTATTCGCGATTGGTTCTACGATGCTCTTGTCCTTTGTTCTGGGAGGATATTTCTATTTAGAGGATAGACGAAGCTCAGTGAAAGATAAGAAATAAGTAGGAATGACTGTTGCCTTGAGGTGATGGTCATTTTTTGTTGGTCATCACAGCCAACATCATTTCGTTATTTTGCAAGAAAATAAAGAACCCAAATTGTCCCATCTCTCAAAAAATGGTAGGATAAAAATATAGGATAGATTCAGCAAATAATGAAGGGAGAAAGAGACCGGGGAGCTATTTTTGACAGAAGAGCTCAAATTTTTTCATGGATAGTCTTTCTAGGGCTCCTGGTCTGGACCTTTGTGAATAGAAATCAGTCGACGATCCACCCAACAACGATCGATGTAAAGGTGGCGGCTTTTACCATCCTGTTGCTTTCAGGCTTGTCTATCTATTATTTCGTGATCGGAGTGATCCGAACAAAGGCAAGCGTCCAGGAATAGTCTATTGTTTCAAAAAAATCCATACAGAAAGCTTAGCAGGGATCGGATTTGCTGAGCTTTTTTGCTCTGGCAATTTCAAATTGAATAGTATATGCTTAGAAAAAAGCGAGAGGAAAGAAATGACGTATGTCGAATATACTAATCATTGAAGATCATAATGAGATCAATCAAATATTAACCGATCTGCTCAAAGAGGAACATCAGATCTTCTCGGCATTTTCAGGAACAGAAGGACTGTTGGTTTTTGAAAAAGAAACGATCGATCTAGTCCTGTTAGATATTATGCTGCCGGGAAAAAGTGGGGATCAGGTACTGACAGAGATTCGCCAAAGTAGCCAAGTACCAATCATTATTTTGACCGCTTTGAGTGAAAAGAAACGAATCAGCGAATATCTCTTAAATGGTGCCAATGACTATATTACGAAACCTTTTGATTTAGAAGAAGTCTACGCAAGGGTTCTCGTCCAGTTGCGGACAGTGCAGCCAAAACAGGAAACGAGATTGGCTCACAAGAAGATCGTGCTGGATTTGACTGATTTTACACTGCGGAGTGCACAAAAAGAGGTTCGTTTAGGCAGAAAAGAGTTTGAACTGTTTAAACTCCTACTGGAAAATCCCAAACAAATTTTTACGAAGGAACAATTGTATGAACGGGTTTGGCAAGAGCTGTATATTCCCAGTGACAACACACTGAACACGCAGCTGAGTAATCTGCGAAAGAAAATCGCGCAGCTAGACAGTGAAAATGAGTATGTGGAAACGATCTGGGGCTTAGGAGTTCGTTTGGCAGGAGGGAATCAATGATGAAAGGACTGCTTGTCACCTTATTGTTGCTCCTACTGTTCGTCAGCTATCGTCATTTTTTATTACTGAATCGAATCAAAAAGTTGAATCGAGACATTGCAGAAAAAAAGCGCAAGGAAACATCCTTGCTTTTGACGACTTCGATCCAAAACAAAGAGCTGGAAAAACTGATCGCGCAGATCAACGAGCTATTTAATGATTTACAGGAAATCAAGAATCTCAGCATCAAGGAAAAACAGCTGTTGGATATAGCGATCCATAATATCACTCATGATATTCGGACGCCGTTGACGGTTGCCAGCGGGTTTACCCAGCAGCTTTTGCGTCAGGAAAACGATCCGCTTTTACAAAATATCCGTAGCAATCTTCAGCTTGTCTCCCAGCGTTTGGAGGTCTTGTTAGAATATCAAAACTTGATCGAGGGTTCCGTCCAACCGGAACTTCAGCCACTTTCTTTTTCACAACGAATCAAAGAAACACTCTTGAATTACTATGAAGCGTTGACCGAGAAAAATTTTAAAGTCACGACAGCACTGGAGGAGCCACTGACGGTTTTAGGTGATCCAGATATTATGGAGCGAATCCTGCAAAATATTTTCAGCAATGTACTGAAGCATGGCAAAGAAAGCTTGTCAGTCAACTTGACATCAGAGAATAAATACGCTATTTTGACGGTCACCAACACTTGCCAACAACCAATTGAAAATATTGAAAAGCTCACGACTCGTTTTTATTCAGAGAATCTTTCAGAGACGGAAGAATCTTCCGGATTGGGTCTGTACATCACCAAAGAGCTGGTTGAGTTGCTGAACGGCTTATTGACAATAGAAACCGTAGATCAGCGGTTTGCGTTGTCAGTCTATCTTCCAAAAAACAAGGAGGTCGAGGAGTAAACAATGAAAAGCTCGGATCTTGTTTTTTATCTGTTGCTGATTGCTTCTCTTGGCTTGGCTGTTTGGGATTATTTTTTTGCTGAACAGCTGACGTCGGATCAATTGGCATTTTTTCTACCGATCAGAGCGCTGGTCTCGCTACTTTTTGTAGGAATGTTAGCTGTTCGCGTGTTTCTTAAGCGGAAAAAGTAAAACTCACACATTGTTGAGTGATAGACTGTAGACAAAGTCCAAGTCCGATATCAAGCTAGTTATGCTTGTAAAAGTGGTCTTTATTTTGTTGCGAATTTCAAAAAAATAGATTGAGAATCTCTTAAACAAAGATTCTCAATCTATTTGTCTATCGTCTGTATCTTTTTGAATCAAGAGATTTTTTAGCGTTTTGTTTTATAAATTTGTGATCTGTGACCAACATTGATACAAAGTATAACTAAATCATTGTCTAAAATATCAGCAATAATCCGATAGTTACCTACTCTATATCTCCAAAATCCTGATTTTCCAGCAGTTAAACCCTTCCCAAAACTTCGAGGATTTTCACAACCGACTAAGTTTTTCTCGATATAATTCATGATTTTTTCAGCTTGTGGTCTGTCCATTTTTTTAATTGCTTTTATAAAAGTTTGATCATACGCAACTTTAAAACTCATAGTCCTAGTTCCGCCTTTAACTCCTCATGACTAACAGTATCTTTACGATAATCGGGCCGGTTCGTAATTTCTAGGTAACTAGCATAGTCTTGTTGTTCTTCCAGCTTATCAAGAACAATGTCTCTAATATAATTGTACACGTCTTTTCCTTCAGCAGTCGCTTGTCCAGTGATAAAACCTTTGTCTGACTCTGATAAATCAAAAGCATCTAAAATGTCATTCATTCTAGTATCTGACGTCATCGTTAATAGCCTCCTTTTAACGGTTTAATCTAAGCCAATTATATTACACTCTCTTGAATATTGGTAGTTAAGACTTTTTTAAAATGAACGATCAGCTTGCATGGATGAATGGCTTCCTGACGATGGAGGCGAAGGAACAAACCTTTGCTGTGTCAGTCTACTTTCTGCAAACGAAAGAAGCAAATGAAAAATAGTCGAGGGATCGAGAGTGATCCTTCGACTATTTTATTGAGGTGTGCCTGCAAAAATAACTGTCTCTTCTGGCGAAAAAAGATGTTCGTAATCGCAGATATAAGCTCGTAGCCACAGATGTCCCTCGATTTTTCTCAAATAAAAGCCCTTGGGAAAGCTGACTTCTTCGTCAAGGATTTCTGAAAGAACGGTGACCGCATCATCAGGGGTGTGATGTTTCTTTTCCATCCCGAAGCTGTTCGTCTGTTCATATTCAGTCAGTCTTAGGAAGGGCGCAGTCTCTACAGGGCAAAGGTGTAATCCTATCTGCTGGCCACGGGAAATGATTCCCAGCAGATTGATTCCTTCTGTGATCCCCAGCTCTGATAACCGAAGCTCAGTCAGTTCAATCGTTGTTTCTTCTTTTGAAATCTGAAACAATTTGCTCTGAAGCAGACTTTCAGCTAGAGGATTGAGGGCAATTCCCTGTTGGTCCAGTGTCTGGATCAGCGCGGTTTTTGATTTTCCACCGATCGTTAATTGGATCGTTTTCATCGAATCCCTCCTTGTGTGAGTCTAACATAATTATAATTCCTTTTTCTTGAAAATTTCGTAGGACAACACGCTACAAATGAGAACCGTACCGGCAGCGGTCAGAGCTGTTTTCAGCCAGAAATATTCGGGAACGGCATGGATCCAGGCACTGTCGATCAGTGACTGAAAATTGAAGTAGGTGAGCCAATCATATTTGGATAAAGCTAGTGTACCAGCAGCGATCAGGAGCGGTGAGACAACGACAGCCAGCACGGCCGCTACATTGGAGAAGGTCAGGTACAACAACAGCATTCCAATACTAAAAATAGCGTTCAAGCAAAGGAACTGAATCCCGAACATGCGTATGAAATTGGTGAGGTAATCAGCTTCAAAAGTACCTAACCCATTTTTTGCCCAAGCTGTCAGAAAGGCTGAGCCATAGTAAAAGATCAACTGCATCAAAGACATCACCAGAAAAGTGACTTGCTTAGAGAGAAAGAAATGTCCTCGGGAAATGCCAGAAGTCAGGACGTTTTTATAGGTTTGGCGGGACAGATCAAAACCAATCGTCATCACAAATAGTGGTAGGCAAAAATACAAGAGAAAGCTGGCCATAGAGGACATAGCGGTCAATGTGGTTGCACTGGTCCATTGTTGCAATGCAAAAGAATCTTGAGGGCTACTTATATCCCCTACATTGAGTCCGACAGAGCCCAGTGCCTCCATAGAAACCGAGAGAACAACGACAGTGATCAGTAAAAATTGAGTGATAAAAAAACCTTTAGAATGGAACAAACGGTAAAAATCAGCGCGAATCGTATTAATCATGGTGAATATCCTCCTTTGAAAGCAAATCTGTAAAATATTTTTCTAGGTCTTCTTTTGAGTAATGGATGCCGTCGATCGCAATCTTTTCCTTCACCAAAAGCTGAATGATCTGGTTGACGTGATGAGACTTACCAAAAATATGCAGCTGATCTTGCCCAACGACTTTCAACGGATAGCCCAGTGCATCGCTGATCACCCTACTGGCGTCCTCAATCTGAGGTGTTTTCAGAACGATATAATCTTGACTAAGCTGATCAAAGTGTTCTTTTGAAATCTCCTGGATCAGTTTCCCTTCATTGATAATGCCAAAACGAGTCGCCACATGATAAAGCTCCGACAGGATATGACTGGAAATAATGATAGTCATGCCTTTTTCTTCATTCAAATGTTTGATCAATTTGCGAAATTCAATGATAGCGATCGGGTCCAAGCCATTGATCGGTTCGTCTAGGATCAAAAAATCTGGTCGAGACAAAATGGCGATGGCGATCCCTAGCTTTTGCTTCATACCCAAGGAGAAATTCTTGAATTTCTTTTTACCTGTAGCTGCTAGATCGACGAGCTCCAATGTTTCCTGGATTACTTGTTTGTGATTGACGATCCCCCGCAGTTTACAGTAGTAGACTAGATTTTGTTCGGCGGTCAGTTGTTCATAAGCAACCGGTGTTTCGATCACACTGCCGGCACGTTGTAGATTTTTGGTCCATTCTCTAGCTGTTTGCGAGCCAAATAGCTGAATTTCTCCCTCGGTCGCTTCGATCAAACGGGTGATCGTTTTTAACAGCGTTGTTTTTCCGGCACCATTGCGACCGATCAATCCATAGACTTCCCCTTTTTTGATTTCTATTGAGACATTTTCTAGTGCATCTTGTTGTTTATATTTTTTAGTGACACGATTCATCGTTAAGATTGTTTCCATTGGTAACGCCTCCTTGTTGTTACTCTTAGATTAAAGCACAAATTTCAAATAATTCTCCGGCAATTCTCAAATATTTCTAAAAAAACCGTAAAAGAACCAAAAAATCTTCAAGTGGTGTAAAATAATAAGGAGGAAAAGACGTATATTAAAGTAGGAGCGTGAAACATGAAAGCAGAAATCATTGCAGTAGGAACCGAGTTGTTACTAGGACAAGTGGTCAATACGAACGCCACGTTTTTATCGGAAGAATTAGCGGGATTGGGAATCGATGTTTACTATCATAGTGTCGTAGGAGACAATCCGGCAAGGCTGGAAGAATTGTTGGCGTCTGCAGACAAAAGAAGTGATTTGATCGTTTTATGCGGTGGTTTAGGACCGACAGAGGACGATTTGACCAAGCAGGTGACTGCAGCACATGTAGGACAGGAATTGGTTCGCGATGAAGCAGGCTATCAAAATCTGCTGACATTTTTTGAAAAAAGACAACGACCAATGACAGAAAACAATTTGCTCCAAACATTGGTCTTCGAAGATGGACTTTCTTTGCAGAACAGTGCAGGTTTGGCAGTGGGGATTTTCTATACTTCAGAGCAAGGCACTCATTATTTGCTACTGCCCGGACCGCCGAGTGAGCTAAAACCAATGTTTTACAACGAAGTGGTCCCACTGTTACAGAAGCATTTTCAAGAAGACGAGCGCTTGATCTCTCGCGTTTTACGTTTTTATGGTATTGGCGAGTCGCAAATCGTGACCGACTTGGCTGATTTGATCCAGCAACAGACCAATCCTACGATCGCTCCCTATGCCAAACCAAATGAAGTGACGATTCGATTGACTGTGAAAACCGTCGATGAAGCACAAGGTCTTCGTCAGTTAGATGAACTGGAGGAAGTGATCCAAGAACGTGTTGGAGAATTTTTCTATGGTTATGGAGAAGACAATTCACTGGCAAAAGTCGTTGTAGGATTGTTGAAGGAAAAAGGCAAAACTCTGGCTGCGGCTGAGAGTTTGACCGCTGGTTTGTTTCAGGCAACGATCGGCGATGTTTCCGGGGTCTCTGAGGTCTTTCCGGGTGGTTTTGTGACTTATTCCGAAGAGACCAAGGCGGCTTTCTTAGAGATCGATCCAACGCTGTTTGAAACGGTTGGAACAGTCAGCAAAGAATGTGTCGAAACGATGGCTAGTCAGGCAAGAAAGCTGGCAAAAACCGATTATGCGGTTGCTTTTAGCGGTGTTGCGGGTCCAGATGAATTGGAAGGGCACGCAGCCGGAACGACCTGGATCGCTCTTGCCAGTGAGAAAGAAGTCGTTAGTCAGCTGTATCATTTTTCAAGAGATCGCAGCTATATCCGTCACAGTGCAGTGATGACTGGTCTGGATCTAGTTCGTCGTGCACTACTGAAATAAAAAAGCGAATGTTTGTTCGCTTTTCTCTTGCTTTTTCAGATCAGAAAAGCTATGATAAACATACGAAGTGAAACATGCATTAGGCATGGTTTGAATAGAAGGAGGACATCCGAGTGGCAGATGATCGTAAAGCAGCTTTAGATGCTGCATTAAAAAGAATTGAAAAGAATTTTGGTAAAGGTGCCGTGATGAAACTTGGAGAAAAAGCAGATCAGAAGATCTCGACGATCCCAAGTGGTTCATTGGCATTGGATGTTGCATTAGGTGTGGGTGGTTTCCCACGAGGACGTATCGTTGAGGTTTACGGACCGGAGAGTTCTGGTAAAACCACGGTCGCTTTACATGCCGTAGCAGAGGTTCAAAAACAAGGCGGAACGGCTGCATTTATCGATGCGGAGCATGCGTTAGATCCTCAGTATGCAGAAAAACTAGGTGTCAATATTGATGAATTATTGCTTTCACAGCCAGATACAGGAGAACAAGGACTGGAGATCGCAGAAGCATTGGTTTCAAGTGGTGCCGTTGATATCGTTGTTATCGACTCGGTGGCAGCCTTAGTTCCTCGTGCAGAGATCGATGGAGAGATGGGTGATTCTCACGTAGGATTGCAGGCTCGTTTGATGTCTCAAGCACTACGCAAGCTTTCAGGTACGATCAACAAAACCAAAACGATCGCCTTGTTCATCAACCAAATCCGTGAAAAAATCGGTGTGATGTTTGGGAACCCTGAAACAACACCAGGTGGACGTGCCTTGAAATTCTACGCGACGGTTCGTTTAGAAGTTCGTCGTGCTGAGCAATTAAAATCGGGAACAGATATTATCGGTAACCGTACAAAGATCAAAGTAGTGAAAAACAAAGTCGCGCCACCATTCAAGATTGCGGAAGTCGATATCATGTACGGAGAAGGAATTTCTCAAGTTGGGGAATTGTTAGATATGGCTGCCGACAAAGACATCATCAATAAAAGTGGTGCATGGTATTCATATAAAGAAGAAAGAATCGGCCAAGGTCGCGAAAATGTAAAAAATTATATGAAAGATCATCCAGAAATGGTCGCAGAGGTTTCTGCTCGTGTACGTGATGCTTACGGTATCGGTACAGGCGAGACTCTTGTTGAAGAAGGTCAGGAAGAACTGCCTTTAGGTGAATAGAACACAGAGGACTCGTAACGACGGGTCCTCTTTTCTATTTAGATTGAATTGAATACACCCTTTCAAACTCAAAACAGGGAACAGTAGATCAAAATTTTAGAGACAGACTCACTTAAAAAAAGTCTAAGAATCCTGCAAGAGGGACAGGACCGGTTTGACCGCTTACCACTAGCCAAATCCTTGTTCAAAAAACAATGATAGCGCATGCGATTTTGCTGGATACTTTCTTTTTTTAAGTTGACACTCTCACTCACAAACATTAGAATAAAAATGTGTGCTATACACACATATGCAAAAGTAGGCATATTGATAATTCTATGAAGATGTACGTTTATCAAAAACTACAAATTGAAAATAAGAAAGATAGTATGGAGGTGATTCATCAATGGGACTTAACATTCTCCTCGCTATCATCGGTTTAATTGTCGGTCTTTTCGCTGGAATGTTTCTTGCAAATTCTCGTCATCAAAAAGAAATAGACGGCGCGAAAAATTCAGCAGAAGGTATTTTGTCGACTGCTAAAAAAGAAGCAGAAACTCTACGAAAAGAAGCGTTGTTAGAAGCTAAGGAAGAAAATCAGAAGTATCGGTCAGAAATTGAAAGTGAGTTGAAAGAAAACAGACTTGAATTAAAATCACAGGAAAATCGCTTACTGCAAAGAGAACAATTACTGGATCGAAAAGATGATTCTTTGGAAAAACGTGAACATTCATTGACCAACAAAGAAAACAGAGTCAGCGAAAAACAACAATTAATAGACGAGCGAGAAAAAGAAGTAGAGCATTTAATCAATCAACATCAAACAGAATTAGAACGAATTGCAGCATTATCCAGAGACGAAGCAAGAAACATTATCATGAAATCAACCGAAGAAGAGTTGAATCATGAACTAACGATCATGGTGAAAGAATCAGAACAGCGTGCCAAGGAAGAAGCAGACCGCAAGGCGAAGAACTTGCTTTCACTAGCTATCCAGCGTTGTGCCGCTGACCAAGTATCCGAAACGACAGTCTCTGTCGTTACCCTGCCAAATGATGAAATGAAAGGTCGAATCATCGGTCGAGAAGGACGGAATATTCGAACACTGGAAACATTGACAGGAATCGACTTGATCATCGATGATACGCCGGAAGCGGTGGTATTGTCAGGATTTGATCCGATTCGTCGTGAGATTGCTCGTATGACGTTAGAAAAACTGATTCAGGATGGACGGATCCATCCAGCGAGAATCGAAGAAATGGTCGAAAAATCACGGAAAGAAATGGATGAACGTATTCGTGAATACGGAGAGCAGGCAGCCTTTGAGGTTGGTGCCCACACCTTACATCCTGATTTGATCAAGATCATGGGTCGTTTGCGATTCAGAACAAGTTATGGTCAAAATGTATTGAACCATTCCATTGAGGTCGCTAAATTGACTGGAGTCCTTGCCGCAGAGATCGGTGAAGACATCCAGTTGGCCAAACGTGCAGGTTTCCTACATGATATCGGGAAAGCTCTGGATCACGAGATTGAAGGTTCTCACGTACAAATCGGTGCAGAACTTGCTGCGAAGTACAAAGAGAACGGAACCGTGATCAACGCAATTGCTTCCCACCATGGAGATACAGAAGCAACTTCCGTTATCTCTGTTCTGGTTGCTGCCGCTGATGCACTGTCGGCTGCCCGTCCAGGTGCCCGCAGTGAATCATTGGAAAACTATATTCGACGTCTGGAAAATCTGGAAAATATTTCCAACAGTTTCTCAGGAGTTGACTCTAGCTTTGCTGTCCAAGCTGGACGTGAAGTACGTGTTATGGTAAAACCGGATGAGATTTCTGATCTGGATGCGGTTCGTTTAGTTCGTGATATTCGGAAGAAGATCGAAGACGAACTGGACTATCCAGGAAATATCAAGGTCATCGTTATCCGCGAAACTCGTGCAACCGATTATGCGAAATAAAAAGCAAAAGGCACTTTCCATTTTGGAAGGTGTCTTTTTTGTGGAAAAGTAAATATATGGATATATGGATCAAAATCGTAAATATTGCAGCTGTCATTAGCGCTGGTTTTGTTAGAGAGAATCTTACAGAAAAAAGAGTCATAGCTAGTGAAGGAAGAATTGAAGATTGAAAGCTAGTTAGTGTTGCAAGTTTTCAGAAAACGACCTTCTTTTATGAGAAGGTCGAGTTTTTTTAAAAAAGCCCTTGTGAAATTTTTAATGTTATAGTACACTATTTATTGTAGTATAACAGATGAAACAGGAGGTTCTTAAAATGAGCGAAAAATTTATGAAGTATGTTGGAGAATTGATTACAGATGTGGATTATGTAGCATCAGGCTACCCGAATGATTTTTTAGAAGTCAAGATGGAGCAAGAACTGCCGTTTCGTTTTTATTGCAGTATGCAAGATGGCGATTGGGAAGAAATCAGTCATGCAGCCAGAGAACAGTTAATTGGGGAACTAAAGGATCAGAAATCAACGTACTCGAGAAGCGATCATCGCTATTACATGCTTGATTTTCATTTGGCGAGTTTAGGTGGATTATAAAAATCAGTAAAGAGAAGTAGACTCCTCATAGATTGAGTCTGCTTCTCTTTTTTTGCATTTATCTGTCTTCCTCGAAATGATAGCCTCTAGAAGGCACAGGTGTAGAAAAGACGATTTGGGTGTTGGTTCTTCCAAATTTTTGTAGCTGATTAATAAAATCATCTAACTGTCTAGTGGAAGAAAATATCACTTTGAGTAGCATTGAGTAGGGACCAGTCACACAATCGCACTCGATCACGTTGGGAATACTTTGGATAAAAGGATAAAATTCTGGTTTCTGGTGAGGTTCAATGGAAAGATGGATATAGGCTTTGATTGGCAGACCGGCTTGTTCGTAATCGATCAATGCATGATAGGATTGGATCAATTTGGCTTCTTCCAAGTGACGTAAACGCTGAGAAACAGCTGGAGCAGTAATAAATAAGGCATCGCTTAATTTTTTAATAGAGATTCGACCATTTTGCTGCAACAGATTCAATAGTTTTTTATCTAGTTCGTCCAAGTGCTTTCCTCTTTTCTGAAAAATCATTGATTTTCTTTTCTTTTCAAAGGAGACATTGGAAATTCGTTTGTAAAACAAACAAGTCGCCTTTTGAGCTAGTATACCAATTTGTTATGTGATATTTTATCACATATAAAACAAAAAGGGGCGAATGAATTTGATGAGAATTGAAAAAGATGCAATTGGAAGTATACCAATCGATGAACAGAGATACTATGGTATCCATAGTCATCGAGCAAAGGAAAACTTTGATATCAGTGGGAACAAGGTGGACTTCCTATTGATCAAACAACTTGCCCGAATCAAAGCGGCTGCAGCTGTCGCAAATGAAAAATCCGGGGGACTGTCCATAAAAAAAATCCGAGCTATTTGCTTGGCAGCCCAAGAAATCATTGATGGAAAATGGCAAGAGGAATTTTTATTGGATGCTTTTCAAGGGGGAGCAGGAACCTCAACCAATATGAATGTGAATGAAGTAATCGCCAATCGTGGACTAGAGATCATGGGGTATACCAAAGGAGATTATGAGCATTTACATCCACTGGATGATGTCAACCGTGGCCAATCAACCAATGATGTGTATCCAAGTGCTGGACGTCTAACAACGATCCTTTATTTAGAAAAATTAGAGGTGGCTGTGGAACAATTAATGATTGAACTGCAGATCAAAGCACAAGCGTATGTCTCTACGCCCAAAATGGGTCGCACCCAGCTGCAAGAAGCTGTACCAACTACTTTTGGCGCAGGATTTGCAGCTTATGCGAGTAATCTTGCTCGTTGCAAAGAACGCATTCAAGCAGTCTCGAAAGAAATGCAGCAATTGAATCTAGGGGGTACCGCGATCGGTAATGGCTTAAATGCCAATCCCGTGTATCAAACAGCGATCTATCAAGAATTGAACCAACATTATTCTGTAGACTTGAGACCAGCAGATAATTTGATTGATGCCACACAAAATGCCGATGCTTTTGCAGCTGTTTCGGGTGTATTAAAGACAGTAGCGATTTCACTGACCAAGATTTCCCATGATCTGCGCTTGCTTTCAAGTGGTCCAAGAAGCGGATTTCGTGAGCTAAACCTTGCTCCTCGACAAGCAGGTTCCTCTATTATGCCGGGGAAGGTCAATCCGGTTATTCCTGAAGTGGTGAGTCAAATCGCTTTTCAAGTAGTCGGGAACGATGCTGCGATCAGTTTAGCGGCAGCTTCAGGTGAATTGGAGCTGAATGCTTTCGAACCGGTCATCTTTCATAATTTGTTTGAGTCTTGTCAGATTTTGACGCAGGCTTGTAGCACCTTAGCCACTAAATGTATTGCCGATTTGACAGTTAATGCAGAAAAGGCAGCCAAAGATGTCGAACAAAGTACCGGCGTCGTAACAGAATTAGCTCCACTGTTAGGCTATGAAGTTGCTTGTCAACTGGTGAAAGAGGCACTGGCTGAAAATGTTACGATCGATGAGATGCTGTATCGCAAAAATCTGAGTCATTTATTGGAAAAACAAGCGTAAAAAAACGCCTCGACTACTGAAAAAAGGGAGTCGAGGTATTTTCGGGATTTGTTTCAACCAATATCAAAAAAGTAGACCCAACATCAAATCATGAATGTCGAGTCTACTTTTTGGTTTGCTTATACCTTACGTCTTCTTGCAAAATCGACAAAGCGGAATTTATCCAGCCGATGAATCGATTCGGTATATTCAAAGCAACGGGTGTCTTCCAAATAAACGAGACTGCGAACGGTGACTACGTGCTGATCTTCTGGATGAAGATCCATCAGATCGCGCAATTCTTTGTTTACAGGATCAACGGTGATCTCTTTTTGTGCATAGGCGATCTCCAGACCCAGATCATTCTCAAAATAATCATAGATGGATACCTGTGCTTTGGTTTCTGGCAATTCCGGAACGATGTCGGCGATCAAATAATCCTTATCTAAAATCACGACTTCACCATCGATGCGACGTTGACGAATCAGACGCCAGGCTTCGGCAGCGACCGGCCAGTCTGTAATGTCGTGAAGCGATGGAGAAACAGCGATCTTGCGAATCTCGACGACCTTGGTCTCACTTGGGATTTGTTGGGCATTTTGGATCTCTTTGAAACTGGTCAAACCTGAGATCGGAAAGTCAAATCGGTTCAAGTCTAAAACGATCGAGCCTTTCCCTTGTTTTTTCTGGATATAGCCGGCATCACGCAATAAATTCAAGGCTTTACGAACGGTTTCCCGGGAAACACCGTAAACTTTGATCAGTTGATTTTCGCTAGGTAACAACGTGTGTGGCGGGTATTCTTTGGCTAGGATCTTTTGTTCCAAATCTAAAAAGATTTCTTTGAATTTATTCATCAGTCAGCCTCCTCCCATCCATTATAGCGACAGGTAAGAGGGAAAGCAAACGCTTATTTTTGAATCAATTCATCCACAGAAATATCTGTTAGTTTGTTGACGATCAGGTCAGCACCATGCAACTCTTCACCGGAGTAAACCCCAACTGCATACATGTTGGCTGCTTTGATGCCATCCAGACCAGCTTGCGCATCTTCAAAACCCACTGCTTCTTCTGGTGTGATGTTGATCGCTTCAGCTGCACGGACGAAGATTTCTGGATCTGGTTTGCCTTTTTTCAGCGTAGCAGGATCCACGATTGCCTCGAAGGCATTCTTTACACCTAATTTTTCCAAGATGAAAGGCGCATTTTTAGAGGCAGAGGCAATGGCACAAGGCACGTCTTTTGTTTGAGCTTCCTCTAAAAATTCTTTGACTCCCGGTAGCAGGTCTTCAGGTGTCAGATCTTGTAAAAGCTCGACATAGTGCGTATTTTTTTGAAGGGCCAAGGCGTCTTTTTCTTCAGCAGTATAGGTGTCTGCCTTGCCGCCATGGATCAAGATACGTTCAAGAGAGGTCATTCGGTCGATGCCCTTCAATTGTTCGTTGAATTTTAGGTCGATCTCGATCCCGATTGAATCAGCCAGATCTTTCCAAGCTAGATAGTGATATTTTGCTGTGTCAGTGATCACACCGTCTAAATCAAATACAAACCCTTTTTTCATGCGTTTTCTCTCCTCTTAATAAGTGATAGTAGCTGTGCTGTTGGCTTTTAGTTCAATGTTTTTACCTTGGACTGTGACAGTCGTGTCCTGATTTGCTGTCAGGATCAAGGCTTCTTTGGTAACGTTGACACTTAAATCTGTTTCGCGGATTGTCATGTTGAAACGAATCGATTCCCAGGCTTCTGGAAGATTTGGCTCAAAGACAAGTTGTTCTTCACGAATATCCAGCCCAGCAAATGTTGTTAGTGGAATGAATAGCGTGGCTGCCATCACACCGGCATGGATTCCTTCAGCCGTCGTTCCTCCCTGAATGTCCCGATAGTCTGAGTATAAAGCTTCTTGGTACAGTTTCCAAGCCAATTCCTGATCATCGACCATTGCAGCAAGCTGTGCGTGAACGACGCGAGACAAGGTTGAACCATGAGAGGTACGTTCCAAATAATAATGTAGGTTGCGTTCAACATAATCTTCCGGCAGATCGTAGTTCAAGTCTTCTAAAATCAGCGCGACCTGTTCTTTCGAGAAATTGTAGAAGATCATTAGGCTGTCTGCTTGCTTGGCTACTTTATAAGCATCCGCAGATTCACCTTCTGCATTTAAAATGCGGTCCATACGGTAGACATTGCCATATTTTTCCTTGTAAAATTCCCAGTCAAGATCTTTCAAATCAAAATAGCCTTCAAATTGAGCGATGATCCCCTCAGCGTTGATCTCTAATTCTAGCTGGTGTTTGATTTGTGCCATTTTTTCTAAATAGCTGTCTGTCACCTGTGTTTTTTCCTGCACGCTTTGGAAAACGGCTGGTAGCTGCTGACGGAGGGCATCGATTTCTTCAAATAGCCAAACGACCATCATGTTCGTGTAGGCATTGTTTTTCAGACCACCTGTTTCAGAACCGGGATAGTTTTCATGAAATTCATCAGGTCCCATGACACGATCGATGAAGTAGCGATTCGTTGTTTCATCAAAGATTGCAGCGCTTTGCCAGAAACGAGCGATCTCCAGCATCATCTCCAAGCCATAGTTTTCCATAAAGATTTGGTCTTTGGTATTGTGCCAGTATTGCCATACATTGTAGGCGATCGCCAGTGAAACGTGACGTTGCAGTCGGCTGTGGTCTTCTTTCCATTCACCACTGATCGGATTCAAATGTAGCTCTTGAGATTGTTCGGTTCCCTCCAAGCCGGATTGCCAAGGGAACATAGCGCCTTTGTAACCAGCTTTCAAGGCATCTTTTTTCGCCATTTCTAGACGACGGTAGCGATACATCAATAATTCTTTGGCTGTTTCTGGAAAATGAATGATATAGAAAGGTAAAATAAACAGTTCATCCCAGAAAATGTGTCCGCGATAGGCTTCGCCATGTAAGCCGCGGGCAGTGACGCTGGCATCCAGATCCTTATTGCCGTTTGGCGATGCAGAAGCTAGGATGTGGAATGTATGCAGGTTCAACATTTTTTGCGACATCAAGTCGCCATCTACTTCGATCCCAGCGGTCTCCCATAGGCTTGCCCAGGCCTTTGCAGATTGTTGGTAGCTTTCTTCAAAACCCGGAAATACTTCAGCCGCGAAGTCGATAGCTGGAACAGTTTCTTCTTGGCGGTATTGATGAACTAAGACCGTTTTTTCAAAGGTATAGCTTTCTTGTTCTTCCACAGTCAGAGGTACACATTGACTGATTTTTTTGTCGGTTTTTTCTGTTTTCAGAGTCAATCCGTCATTTACGTGTAATTTTGCCTGTTGGATCACAGTGATGTTTGAAGTGTCAGTGACAGCGGTCAAACTACTGAAGGATTCCTCTGCTTGTAGATCCGTCACCTGTAGATGATCACGAGTCAAACTGCGGTAACGAGCCACATTGTAATTGTATACCGCGCCGTCAGCTTCAGAAACAAACAGGAGCTCTCCGGAAAAGTTCAATGGGGTGATCGTGTAGGCCAAATTATATTGATGGACATTGGCCATGCTAGCGATTCGTTTGGTATGAATGGCTAGCTCCTTGCCAGTTTTACTTCGAACAACGACCCAGGCTTCAAACAAACCCGTTTTTAAATCCAGACGACGTTTCATGGAGACCAGTTCATTTTGCGCAATATCAATACGTTCGTCATCAATGATCACATACATTTTTTGCAGATTCGGTGCGTTGACAAAGTCCTCGTTGTAAATCGTGCGATCTGCTACTTGAGAAGCAGCGGTGTTGTACAAACTTGCTAGATAAAGGGCAGGATAATTTTCTTCTGCGATCTCCATTTCAGGAGTGGTTCCCCGCAAACCTAAAAATCCATTGCCGACAGTTAAAAGTGATTCGACAGAATACTCGTCTTTTCCTGGAGTATAGCCATTGTAGACCACTTCCCAGGGAATGTCCGCCACTTTTTCTGCAAAATCAGCTGCTCCTACGACGAAGGGACGATTGGTTTCTTCTGTCAGATATTGACCAATTTCGATGACTTGTCCATTCAGTTCAGTGACGAACTCTTTGCTGAGTGTTCCTCCTTGAACCTCTTGTGCAATGATGGCTTCTTTCAATTGTTCCAAACATGTCGAAAGTTCCCCCTCAAAAATTGTTTCTGTCCCATTTGGCCAGTGGGCGACCCATTGTTGATCAATTGTCAGGTGTACCGTCTTCATGTCAAAAATTCCCCTTTCATCTTGTCTATACATGTACTTAGATTATAACGAAAAATGAAAGCTATTACAATGAATAACGCCATTTTTTATTTTGTTTTCTAAATGAAAAGGGTTTAATTTAAAGATTTTTGGTAAAAATAGGATGGTGAAAATGCTTGATATTATTAGGTTTTTTGGGAATTTCAACAAAAGGATTTAAAAAGATGAAATTAAAACGCTTGCAATATGGTTAGGAGCAAGTTATTATAAGTCTGTAAATAAACATGTATATACAATTTTATTTCAGAAGGGAGTAATAGTTATGGGTAAGTATCAAACAGATGCTGAAAATCTTTTGAAGTTTGTTGGGGGCAAAGAAAACATCGCAGCTGTCACTCATTGTGCGACTCGGATGCGTTTTGTTTTGAACGATCCGTCCAAAGCTGATGAGAAAGCCATTGAAAACATTTCGGCAGTAAAAGGAATGTTTACTAATGCAGGTCAGTTCCAAGTCATTATCGGAAACGATGTGTCTACTTTCTACAATGATTTTACAGCGGTTTCAGGAATTGAAGGAGTCTCTAAAGAGCAGGGAAAGGTACTGGCAAAACAAAATCAAAACGTCTTACAGCGAGTGATCGCTGTTTTAGCTGAAATTTTTACGCCATTATTACCAGCCATTATTGTCGGGGGTTTGATTTTAGGTTTCCGTAATTTGCTTGAAGGCGTACAAATTCAGGCATTGGGAGAAAAAATTGTTGAAGGTGTGCTTGAGACCAATGCAGACGGAACGCCGATTTACAACACGATCGTTGATGTTTCGCAATTTTGGTCTGGTGTGAATCATTTCTTGTGGTTACCTGGTGAAGCGATTTTCCACTTCCTACCAGTCGGGATCACTTGGAGTGTGACTCGCAAAATGGGAACAACACAGATTTTGGGGATCATTTTGGGGATCACGCTGGTATCTCCACAGCTTTTAAATGCCTATGCAGTGAATAGTACCTCTGCTGCGGATATCGCTGCCAACTGGACATGGGATTTTGGTTTTATCCAAATTGACAGAATTGGTTATCAAGCACAGGTTATTCCTGCGATGATGGCTGGCTTTACGCTCGCTTATTTGGAAAAATTCTTTAGACCAAAGATTCCAGAAGCAGTTTCGATGATTTTTGTACCATTGTTCTCACTACTGCCAGCAATTTTCTTCGCCCATACGATTTTAGGACCGATCGGCTGGAGATTAGGGACAGGTATTTCTTATATAGTGAATGCAGGTTTGGAATCACCTATTTCATGGCTGTTTAGTGCGGTGTTTGGCGCAGTTTACGCACCACTGGTTATCACGGGGCTTCATCATACCGCCATTGCGATCGATACACAGTTGATCGCAGACTTTGGTACCACGAACTTATGGCCGATGATCGCGCTCTCCAATATTGCGCAAGGGGCGGCAGTATTTGCTGTCTTGTTCCTTCATCGTCAAGACACGAAAGAAAAAGAAATCTCCTTACCATCAGGGATCTCTTCTTGGTTAGGGGTAACAGAACCGGCAATGTTCGGTATCAACTTGAAATATGTTTACCCATTTGTTGCAGCCATGATCGGTTCTGGTTTGGCAGGCATGTTCAGCAACATCACGGGAGTTCGAGCGAATGCGATCGGTGTCGGTGGTCTGCCAGGTATCCTAGCAATCAACGGAAATATCGGTGGCGGTTGGTTGGCCTTTCTTGGAGCAATGGCGATTGCGATCGTCGTACCGTTCCTTCTGACGATCTTCTTCCGCCAGCAAGGAATCTTCAATAAAATCGACCGAGTGGGTGAACAAGCAGTCACAGCGGAAGGTTTGGTGGTTGAAGATACACCGGAAGCAGTTGAGTCGACTGTTTCTGCAGAGCCTGTGACAGAAGAACTGTTCGCCACTGCAAACGGTACTGTTGTAGCAATCACGGAAGTTTCTGATCCGGTCTTTTCTCAAAAAATGATGGGTGATGGCTTTGCGGTTCGTCCAACAGATAACCACGTTTATTCACCAGTTCATGGTACGGTAACGAGTGTGTTCGACACACAACACGCGATTGGTATTTTAACACCTGGCGGAGCAGAAGTATTGGTCCACATGGGATTAGATACGGTCGAATTGCAGGGCGCACCCTTTACAGTCAAAGTAAAAGCAGGCGATAAAGTGACACCTAATACAGAAATCGCTGAAATGGATCTGGAAGCAGTCAAAGCGGCAGGAAAACAAACAGATATCTTGACCGTGTGGACGAATGCAGATAAAGTGGCCCGCTTGGAGATCAGTCACCTAGGAGAGACTACAGCGAAAAAAGCAATCGGAGAAGCAGATATCAGCTAACTTCTTTGCGATTCTTTGCAAAGAAGAGGGCACAAACAAAATATATCAAAAACGTTAGAAAGAGTGTGTGGCTCTTTTTAACGTTTTTTTAGTTTCACTGATAAAATAACATAAAAAGATTTAGTTTTAGTCAAGCGATGATAAGTAAATCAGCTATTTTTCCTAGTCCTAGGAAAAATACTTTGTATAGCGTTTACATAAAAGCTGTTTTAAACTCATAACTATCAAGGGGAGGTCATCATGAAAAAGAAACATCATCAGCTGATTAGTTATTTGAACAGTAAAAATGGCGAGTTTGTATCCTCAACTGTCCTTGCAGAAATTTTGAATGTTACAGATCGAAGTATTCGAAATTATGTAAAAGAAATCAACAGCAATCCTGCAAGTGGCATCGTCATTTCTTCATCTCCTCAAGGGTACAAGCTACGTTCGAATCATCAGAATGACGAGTATAAGAAAGGGGACGAATACGGAACAAATTTAGAAAATGAACTTTTAGAATTTCGGATCATTCAATTTTTAATGAATCAAAGGGAATATATTTCTTATGATGAAATTGCCAATATTTTTTTCTATTCCTCTCAGACGATTAGAAGTCGTGTTCAGAAGCTTACGGTCAAGATTCACGAGTTGGGTGTTGGTGTAGACATCGATACCAAAGTGTTTCGAGGAATCAAATTGGCTGGGACAGAGGTCCAAAAAAGAATTCTTTTGGAACTTTTTTTTACTAATATTTTTATCAAAAAAGAAGTGTTTCGAGATTTATTGATGAGGGAATTTAGTGAATGGCTTGAAAAACCTGTATTGAAAAAGATTTTTCATACCGTAGACAAGATCAATACAGAATTACATTTGAGTTTGGAGTTTTTGATGTATAAAAAACTCATCACGCAATTGGTAATCATCGTTCATCAGATCAATACAGGACATCAGGTTGTCATTGAGCAGGAGCAGTTGGAAAAAGTGGAAGTATTCAAGGAATTTGAAGTAGCTAAGAAGCTACAGCAAGAGTTATCTGACTGTATTTCGATGGATGACAAGGAAATCTTGTTTCTAGTCAATTATCTTATTTCTTTGCAACTGGGCTTAGGTAAGATTTCGATTGTCGGTCAAGATGAGGATATTTTGACCAAGATTCAACGAATTTTATTTGATATTGAAGAAATCTATCACGTAGAAACCTATTCCAAAAAGCGATTCCGAGAAAGCATCACCGAACATATTTATAGGATCATTCATCCTGCCTCGCAAAATATTTTGCTCTACAATCCGTATATCAAGGAAGCGAAGACGGAATACTTTTTCTCTTTCAGCATTGCGTCCAATATCGCACTAAAGCTGGAAAAAGAATTTGACTTGGAAATTCAAGACAGTGAAATTGCTTACTTGGCTTATCATATTCAGGTTATTTTAGAATCTCAGGATAAAAAGAAAATCAAGACGATTATTTTATTCAATCGCAATTATGAGCGTATCAAATTATTGGCATCAAAATTAGTTACTTATTTTGATGAATTGGAAATCGTTCGTATTGAAAAATATACCAATACCTTTCAATTTGAAGAGAAGTATCTGTATATTGGGATCGATTTGATCGATGCTGCAATCGAATTACAAAATTTTATTAATATCGGCTATAAATTTCAAAAATCTGAGATCAAAAAAATCGATTACTTTCTAGAATCACAAAATTCAATTTTAGAGAAGGTAAATATTTATCGAATCGAAGCAAATACACCGGAAACCGCAATAAAAGAATTGTTATTCAAAGATGACCAGTCACATATGCTTGAACCAATATTAAAGAGAGAAAGGATGTCTTATACGTCTATCGGTAACTTGGTAGCTATTCCCCATTCTTATCTGGACAATCAGAAGTATCAGGAAAAGATTATTATCGGTATTTTAGAGAAACCCATCTTATGGGGAGCGGAAAATGTACAGTTGATCTTGATTTATATTCCTTCCTCAGACATCCGAAGAAATGAGTACGTTTTTCAGGAATTCTATCAGAAAACCAAAGATTTAGAAGCAGTCAGAGAATTGATCAAAACCAAAAATAAACAAGAATTTATCCAGCGATGGAATACAATTTGAAAGGAAGTTTTTACTATGTTAATGAATACGAAAGAGTTACTTCAGACCGCTTATGAAAATAATTTTGCAGTAGGTTCTTTTAATGTTGCAAACAGTGAATTTGTAAAGGTAGTGATTGAGGCAGCGGAGGAACAAAATGCTCCAGCTATCATCCAGATTCATCCTAATGAGATTGAATTAGTTGGTGATGACTTTGCTAAGTATGTTGTCGAGGCTTGTAAGAATACGTTTGTACCAATCGCTATTCATCTAGATCATGGAGCAACCGTTCAAGATGTTCAGCGCGCAATCAAAAATGGTTATACCTCTGTTATGATCGATGCCTCTCATGCGAGCTTTGAAGATAACATGGCTATTACTAAAAAAATTGTTGAGTTGGCACACGCTGTAAATGTCTCTGTAGAAGCGGAATTAGGTACAATTGGTTCCAATGAAGGCAGTTCGGAAGGTGGCGCAGATCAGATTTTGTATACAGATCCGGAAGATGCGAAGACCTTTGTTGAAAATACTGGAATCGATATTCTAGCTGTAGCGATCGGGACTTCTCACGGTCAGTACAAACATCAAGGAAAACCAGAGTTGAAAATCGATTTACTGGAGGAAATCAATCAGCAGGTAGATATCCCATTGGTCTTACACGGTGGAAGTGACAATAAAGATGAAGAAATCAGCCAAACTTATCAGCATGGCGTGGCAAAAATCAATCTGTCCACAGATATGAAAAATGCTTTCTTCAAAGAAATGCGTACCTTTTTGACAGAAAATCCAGGTGCTTACGAACCAGACGTTATTATGCCAAGTGCTCGTAAAGCGGCAAAAGATCTGGTGAAACAAAAGATGGATCTGTTTGGTTCTACAGGAAAAATCAAATTTTATAGATAGTTGTCTGGGAGGAGTAGAAAAATGAAATTAGAGGATTTAATTACGTCAGATAATATTATTTTAAATTTAAAAGGTCAAAATCAGACAGAAGTCATCGATGAAATGGTTCAAAAGCTTTCAGAGAACCTTATCGTTACTGATGCTGTTGCATTCAAAGAAGCAGTTTGGAAACGGGAAAAAGAGATTTCTACGGCAATTGGAGATGGTATTGCTATCCCTCATGCACAGAGTGAAGCAGTTAAAAAACCGGCAATCATTGTAGGACGAACTCTTGTAGGAGTGGATTATGGTGGAGAGCATACTCATTTGATTTTTATGATTGCAGCGCCTAA
The DNA here is from genome assembly GCF_053760925.1 of Enterococcus olivae. Classification (NCBI taxonomy): domain Bacteria; kingdom Bacillati; phylum Bacillota; class Bacilli; order Lactobacillales; family Enterococcaceae; genus Enterococcus; species Enterococcus olivae. Next base: position 99,997 of record NZ_JBSMVT010000003.1, on the reverse strand, counting down.
AAATGCTTCAAATGATCATTTGACTTTGTTATCCAAGCTCTCTACTTTTTTGATCAGCGAGAATTTTCGTGCAAAATTATTGATTGCGCGTGATGAAGAAGATATTTTAACAGCAATCAAGGAACAGGAAAAACGTCAAGAAGTAACGTTGACAGATAGTACAGATAATGGAAAATACTTGGTCGGTATCACAGGCTGTATGACAGGAATCGCACATACTTACATGGCTGCAGAAGCTCTGAAAGCTGCTGCTACAAAAAGAGGGATGAAAGCAAAAATTCAGACCAATGGAGCGAATGGAGCGGAAAACGTTTTGACTCCTGCCGATGTCAATCAGGCAGACGCAATCGTTCTAGCACATGATGTCCAAGTAGACACAACAGTTTTCAAAGGGAAACGTTTTGTGGATGTTCCGGTCAAAAAAGCGATCAATGAAGCAGATCAGTTACTTGATCTTGCGCTTTCTTATCAAATAAAAAGTAATGATTCTGTGCCGGTAGAAGAGTACAGCATAGAGGAAACAAAGGAAGAGTCCAAACTAGATTTTTATAAGCATATTATGAGCGGAGTTTCTTATATGTTGCCATTCGTTGTAGTTGGCGGAATATTCATTGCGATCTCCTTTATGTTTGGTATTTATGCAGCTGATCCCAATAGTGATCAGTATAATGTGTTCGCACATTTCTTTAGTCAAGTGGGTGGAGAAGCAGCTTTTGCACTGATGGTACCAGTATTGGCTGGGTATATCGGATATAGTATTTCTAGCAAGCAGGCTTTGGCACCTGCCATGATTGGTGGGATGATGGCGACAATTGGCGGTTCAGGTTTCCTTGGTGGGATGGTTGCTGGTTTTCTAGCTGGCTTTGCAACAAAATATGTTGCTAAAATGATGGTTAAAATTCCTCGAGCCTTTCAAGGTTTGGTTTCTGTCTTGATTACCCCACTGATCAGTACACTGATTGTCGGTGCTTTTATGTTCTTTATTTTGAATACGCCGATGTCCATGTTGAATGTTTTCCTTGAAGGCTGGTTAAGCGGTCTAACAGGTACGAATGCCTTGATTCTTGGCGCGATTTTAGCAGGAATGATGGCTTCTGATATGGGTGGCCCGATCAATAAAACTGCTTCTGCTTTTGGATTGGCTATGTTTGCAGCCAATATCTTTGAACCATCAGCAGCCTTGATGGTTGGTGGTATGGTTCCGCCATTGGGAATTGCTTTGGCAACAACATTCTTTAAAAACCGATTCACCGAACAAGAAAGAGAAGCTGGAAAAGCAAGTTATGTGTTGGGAGCAAGTTTTATCACTGAAGGAGCGATTCCTTTTGCAGCAGCTGATCCAATGCGTGTGATCCCTGCAAATATCATTGGTTCAGCGATTGGTGGAGCGATCTGCATGGGCTTGAACATCAGTCTGAAGGCTCCTCATGGTGGTATTTTTGTTATTCCAATTGCAGCAAATAAGCCGTTGTTATATATCGCTTGTATCTTATTGGGATCAATCATCACCTGTTTGATCATTGGCTTTTTAAAGAAACCCTTAACAGAAGAGGAGCAAAAAGTAGCCTCTGAAACGATGAGCATTTTTTAAACAATAAAAACTAAAAGTAGGAAGCTCCGAACAAGTGTGAGCTTTCTACTTTTTTCTTTGCGAAGAGCCAGCCCTCGAAAAATTTTCCAACTTGTGTCTGTTTTCTTCCTGTGCTATCGTTTGTTTGAGAAACAAAGGGAGGGCATTCATGGTTAAATTAATTGCAGTAGATATGGACGGTACATTTTTAAATAGTCAAAAAACCTACGACAAGCAACGATTTCAGGCGATTTTTGACGAGCTGAAAAAAAGAGAGATCAAATTTGTCGTAGCTAGCGGCAATCAATATGCACAACTGGCTTCATTTTTTCCCGAAATCACAAAAGAAATCACCTTTATTGCTGAAAACGGGATGTTGATTTTAGACAAAGGTGAGATTATTTTTGAAAAACATTTTACTAAAGAAGTGATCCTTGCAGTGACTACTTATCTGAAAGAAACGTATCCAGGTATTCAGATGGTCATCAATGGATTGAAGGCTTCTTATTTAGAGCATCGAATGTCTCCAGAATTTAAAAAGCTGATTGAATTTTATTGTCCATCTTATGAAATGGTAGATGATTTGTTGGCGCTTGATTTTGAGCAGGAAAAATACATCAAATTCGTTTTAGATGTCCCGGTAGCGGAAACAGTAGCGATCTCTCAAGATCTCAGTGAGAAGTTTCCAGAAGAGATTTGTCCGGTTTCCAGTGGTCACGGCAACATCGATCTGATCGTTCCGGGAAATCACAAGGCCAATGGTCTGAGAATCTTGTCCGAGCGCTGGAAGATCGAACCGGAAGAGATGATGGCTTTTGGTGATGGTCAAAACGATTTGGCGATGCTGAAATACGTGGGACACAGCTATGCAATGTCCAATGCGGCTACTTTTGTCAAAGAGGTAGCGAAATATGAAGCACCACATAATGATGAAAGTGGTGTGCTGCAAGCGATAGAAGCCTATCTGAATGCCTAGAAAAACGCGTGATTCTTCTTTTGAAAAGCAAATTTCTTCAAAAAATCAGTATCTTCTCAGTGCCTAGACAAGTGAAATTTGCTATGATAGAAGAATACAACACGACTATTTTCAAGTAGGTGGAATTATGGAAATTATAGAGAAAGCACCAGCGAAAATCAATTTGGGCTTAGACGTTCTTTATAAACGAGAAGATGGGTATCATGAGCTTGAAATGGTTATGTCGAGTGTGGATCTAGCAGATCGTCTGACTTTTGAAACACTTCCTGAAGATAAAATCATTGTGGAGACAAATAAAGCTTTTTTGCCGATTGATAAGCGAAATAATGTCTATCAGGCAGCGGCTATTTTAAAAGAGCGCTGCGGTATCAAAGAAGGCATCAAAATTTCAATCACTAAGAATATTCCTGTGGCGGCTGGCTTAGGCGGAGGCAGTACAGATTGTGCTGCGGCGTTGAGAGGAATGAACAGATTATGGGATCTAAATCTTTCCCTAGAGGAACTTGTGGCAATGGGCATCAAAGTTGGGACAGATGTTCCTTATTGTTTATACGGTACGACCTCCTTTATCAGTGGAAAAGGCGAGATCGTCCAATCGCTTATCCCGATGCCTCAATGCTGGGTCGTTCTGGTGAAGCCGCAGATCAGTGTGTCAACGAGAAAAATTTTTCAGCAGTTGAAGGCGGAAGAATTGCCTCATCCGGATATGCGAAAGCTGTCTGAAGCTATTTTGAATCAGGATTATGCATCCATGATCCAATACATGGGGAACAATATGGAGGATGTGACGATCCCTAAGCATCCAGTCGTTCAGCAAATCAAAGATCGAATGCTCAAATATGGAGCGGATGTTGCTTTGATGAGTGGCAGTGGTCCGACGGTCTTTGCCTTGTGCCGCAAACATTCCCGTGCACAGAGGATCGTAAACGGGCTGAAAGGTTTTTGCGAGGAAGTCTATCTGGTTCGTACATTGAAATAGAAACGAAGCTGATTGCTAAAAGGAATAGCGATCGGCGTTTCTTTTTTTCTTGACGAAAGTCTCAACCTTTGATACATTATCTTTTGGTATCAAATCGTAAAGTTTACGATTTAATTAGAACGAAGAATGAGGAAGACTTATATGAAAAAATTACTTGTTGCTGGTGCAGTCCTGTTGAGCAGTCTGCTGTTAGCTGCTTGCGGTAATACGACTACAGAGGAAGAAGCATCACTGGAGGTCGTTGCGACCTTCTATCCAATGTATGAATTTACAAAAGCTGTGATCGGTGATGAAGGAGAGGTTTCTTTGCTGATTCCAGCAGGCACGGAAATGCATGATTACGAACCGAGTGCCAAAGATGTGGCACAGATCGCAGAGTCAGACGCCTTTGTTTACAATAGTCAGGAGCTTGAATCTTGGGTTGAACGCTTGGGTGACAATGTCGATCCAGAGCAGACACTCTTTATCGAAGCTGCCAGTGAAATTTCATTGATGGAGGCGGGTTCTCAGGAAGCGGATGATCATGATCATGACCACGACCACGAAGAAGAGCATCACCACAGTCATGATCCCCATGTTTGGGTCGATCCGGTAATGGCAATGACCGAAGTGGAAACGATCCGAGATCAATTAAGTGAAAAATATCCAGAGAAAAAAGCGATCTTTGAAGCAAACAGTGACGCGTATTTGGCAGAATTGGCTGCATTGGATCAGGAGTTTCGTTCTGCTTTTCAAGAGGCTGATAACAAGACCTTTGTGACTCAGCATGCGGCATTTGCTTATTTGGCAAAACAGTACGGATTGATTCAAGAATCGATTGCGGGAATCTCTTCAGAGGAAGAACCAACACCAAGCCGTCTGGCGGAGCTGAAACACTTTGTCGAGGAACATCAGGTCGAAGTGATTTACTTTGAAGAAAATGCTTCTTCCAAGGTAGCCGAAACACTGGCAAAAGAGACCGGTGTTATTTTGGAAGTTTTGAATCCTCTGGAAAGCTTGACGGATGAGCAAATCGAAGCTGGAGAAACCTATGTGAGTGTCATGCGTGAAAACTTACAGGCTTTGCAGCTAAGTATTCAATAGAAGGAATGATTGTATGAACAAGGAGGGAAGCTTGTGCATTATATAGAAGTCAAAAATTTGACGTTTTACTATGATGATGAACCGGTACTGGAAGGCGTCAATTACCATGTAGATGCCGGAGAATTTGTCATTTTGACGGGAGAAAACGGTGCAGCAAAATCAACATTAGTCCGGGCAACACTAGGCTTGTTAAAGCCAGCCAAAGGTGAAGTAGCGATCGCCAAGAAAAATAACGAAGGCAAGCGATTGAGTGTCGGCTATATACCACAGCAGATCGCCTCTTTCAATGTGGGCTTTCCAAGCACTGTATTGGAGTTGGTTCGTTCAGGACGCTACCCGAAAGATCGTTGGTTCAAAAAATTGACCCAAAGAGACCATGAACATGTCCAAAAAGCCCTAGAAGCAGTCGGTATGTGGGACATGCGTCACAAAAAAATCGGTGAACTGTCTGGTGGACAAAAACAACGAATCAGCCTGGCGCGGATTTTTGCGACAGATCCAGATTTGTTTATCCTGGATGAACCAACCACCGGGATGGACGAAGAATCTCGGAAGAATTTTTACCGTTTGCTGCGTCACAGCGCTCATCAGCATGACAAAGCGATCCTGATGATCACCCATGACCATGAGGATATCAAAGAGTATGCGGATCGTCAGATTCGTCTAGTAAGAAAGGAGGACTCTCAATGGCGTTGCTTTCATATGAGTTCATGAGACGAGCATTTTTAGCAGCGATTTTTATTGCCGGGATCGCGCCGATGCTAGGGGTCTTTCTAGTGATCCGTCGTCAGTCTTTGATGGCAGATACTTTGTCTCACGTTTCGCTGGCAGGGGTTGCATTGGGTTTTTTCCTTAATTTGAACCCAACCTTGACGACCATGCTAGTAGTGATCTTAGCAGCGATTGTTTTAGAATACTTGCGGACGATGTATCGTAGTTATTCAGAGATCTCGATCGCTATCCTGATGTCAGGGGGACTGGCTTTGGCCTTGGTACTGATGAAATTGAGCGGAGGTAACTCCTCTACCAGTATCCAGTCCTATTTGTTCGGTTCGATCGTAACGATCACAGCGGATCAAGTCGTCTTTTTAGGCATATTGTTCGCCATTACAACAGTCTTGTTCTTACTTTTCAAAAAACCGATGTATGTCTTGACCTTTGACGAAGACACGGCGCATGTCGATGGCTTACCTGTGCATTGGATGTCAATGTTGTTCAATGTTTTAACCGGTGTCGCGATCGCCGTGATGATACCAATTGCCGGTGCGTTACTGATCTCGGCAATCATGGTCTTGCCAGCAGCGATCAGCATGCGTTTAGGAAAAAGCTTTAATATCGTGATTCTGATCAGTATTGTGATTGGTCTGTTTGGCATGTTGAGTGGTCTGACCAGTTCCTTTTATCTGGACACACCACCGGGAGCCACGATCACACTCGTGTTTATTGGCTTGTTTTTACTAGTCAATCTGTTCAAACGAGGTTTAACGACAATTCAGCGTAAAAATAGAGAAAAAAACCAAAAGAAGTGAGAAACGAAAATTTCTCACTTCTTTTTTATTGAATCCTCAGAAATGACGAACAATTTCCCGGAAAAAGAAGAAAAGACTCGAAAAATGTAAGGAAAAGCTATATAATAAGGGGAAAGAATGAGGGAAAAGGAGTTGGGTTTCGTGAAGGTTCGTCGTAGTGAACGCTTGATTGATATGACTCACTATTTACTGGATCATCCGCATGAATTGATTTCATTGACTTTCTTTGCCAAACGCTATGCGTCAGCAAAATCGTCGATCAGCGAAGATCTAGCAATCATCAAGAAAACATTTAAAGAAAGAGGAACAGGCTTATTAAATACAATCCCTGGCGCTGCCGGAGGGGTTATTTTTGTGCCGATGATTTCAAAAGAGGAGGCAAAAGAATATATTCTTGCCTTGTCTGAGCGGTTGTCTGAACAGGACCGTTTGCTTCCTGGTGGCTATGTTTATTTATCTGATTTATTGGGAGAACCCGAATTGCTGCGTCAGGTCGGACGAATCATCGCTTCCAAATATTTGGGAGAAAAGATCGATGCGGTCATGACAGTGGCAACGAAAGGTGTACCGATCGCTCAAGCGGTGTCGTCCTATTTGAATGTGCCGTTTGTGATCGTTCGTCGGGATTCTAAGATCACAGAGGGTTCGACTGTCAGTGTCAATTATGTATCTGGCTCGTCTGAACGCATCGAAAAAATGGAATTGTCTAAACGCAGCCTGAAACGTGGTTCGCGTGTGCTAGTCGTGGATGACTTTATGAAGGGCGGCGGAACGATTCATGGGATGCAAGGCTTGATCGAAGAGTTTGAAGCAGAGTTAGTAGGCATCACAGTCTTTGCAGAAGCCAAATTCCGGGGAGAACGTGCAGTCAAAGACTACACTTCTTTATTGTTCGTTGAAGACGTCAATACACAGACCAAAACGATTTCTGTAGTACCAGGAAATTATTTTACAGAAGAATAGGGAATGGGGAAGATGTTACAAGTGAAATTCGCTTGTAGCATCTTTTTTATTAGCAAATAAAAAATAAATAATGAATGATAGATAAAGTGTATATGCATTTGGATCTCTGGAAACTGACAGAGCCACTGATTCAACGCTTTTTAAAAGGATTAGAAACTGAAAAAGAATCCGTATGATAGTTTTTTTCTATCATTGCAAAAATTGACATTCAATAATCCCCTAGATAAGATAGACTCTATCTATTACAATAATGGAAAAGGTAGAATCAGATACCAAGAGGTTTTATTTTAATGGGATGAAAGACAAATTTGATAGCGTTTTTCTATCACTCTATAGAATCATTGTAAGAAAATTAAAAGGAGGAAGAAAATGAAAAAATTATTTTTAACGAGTCTATTGGCAGTAGCAGGGGTGTTCTTATTAGCAGGATGTGGCAGTTCTTCGAATGAAGAAGGTGCAGCAGAAGGAAAGACAAAAATCGTTGCAGCAACAAGTGGCGTCAGTAACCCGTTTAGTTATGAAAACGACGGAACGTTGACAGGTTTTGATGTAGAAGTCTTGAGAGCTATCTTTGAAGGACTTCCGGAATATGATTTTGATATCCAAGTGACAGAGTTTGACAGTATTTTGAATGGCCTGGACAATGGACGTTATCAATTAGGAGCGAATAATTTTAGCTCAAATGAGGAACGAAAAGAAAAATATGATTTCTCTTTACCGATCATAGATAATCCTAATGTATTCGTTGTAAGAAAATCGGATGACACACTAAAATCGTTAGAGGATCTAAAAGACTATAAAGCGGTGACTGAAGTCGGTAACTCAGGTGCAACGATGTTGGAGAACTATAACAGTGAGAACCCGGATGCGCAAGCTGAGATCATCTACACGGAAGAAAATTTTGTCAAACAGTTCCAAGACATCGAAACTGGTAAATACGATGTGCGGATCATTTCACAAGTTTCTGCAGAAAAAGCCATCGAAGAGCATGGCATGACTGAATTGAAAGTCGTTCCATTTGAAGACACAACTAGAGATTCAGGAGCTTACATCTTGTTTTCAAAAGCAGCTGACGATGAGGAATTCAAAGAAAAGGTAAATGATCGTTTGAAAGAAATGTATAACGATGGCACATTGAAAAAAATCAGTGAAGAGCAACTAGGCGGAGACTTCTTACCAGATGCTTCTGTTTATGAGTAAGAGAGGAGTTTCAAGGAATGAAAATGATTTTTGCCGGAGATGCACTATTTTCAAGTAGAAACTTAAAAGAGACTATCGATGAACAAGTTTTCAAAAAGTTACAAAGTGCCGACTTTGCTTTTGCGAATGCCGAATTTGTTACACCTAAACATACCACAGCACCCGCTGCTGGGAGGGGTTATCAAACCAGTGTCCGTCCTGAAACGTTGGATGAGTTTAGTGATTTAAACATTCGTTATGTTTCTTTTGCCAACAACCATACAGGTGATTACGGTATCGAGGGATTGTTGGATACGATCGATGCAGCTAAGTCGAGAAATCTGGTTCCTTTAGGTGTGGGATATAGTCTTTCAGAAGCGAGAAAGCCAACGTTTATTGATTCGAAAGATGGACGGATTGGTATCGTAACTGTTGCTGTGACAAGAAGTGAAGTCTTTGCAGCAGCAGATGGTGGCAATGGTGTGGTCTCTCGTCCTGGGGTCAATCCATTGCGCTGGAATCGTACGTATGTGGTCTCTGAAGAAGATTTTGCTCACTTACAGGCGATCGATGAACGCATCGGTACAGCTGAAAGTATGCGGGTCGGTAAGAGGATCGAAACCTTTAAAGGGGATCCTAATAAACTGGATTTGGGTTCTTTTTTTGAAGGCTATCTGACTTTTGAAAAAGGGGAGCAGCCCGGTGTTTGTACGCATCCAAATGAAGAAGACCAGCGTGAGATCTTGCGCTATATTGAGGATGCCAAAGAACGCAGTGACTTTGTGATCGTCAATTTGCATACACATGAAGGAGAAAATGAAAACTGGTATTCTGATTATGCGCCAGCATTTATTGAAGAATTTTCTCATCTTGCAGTAGAGGCAGGAGCCAATCTAGTCGTCGGACACGGCGCTCATTTTACGCGTGGCATTGAAATCTATCAACAGGGAACAATTTTTTACAATATTGGCAGCTTGCTGATGGAATTTGAAGCAGGAGAATCGATCATTTCTCCTGAGATGTTTTCAGCTTACGGTTATGCAACTAATGAAGTAGCCTCTACTTTGCATAAGAATCGTACAAAGGATAGCGAGGGGAACTGGCAAGGGTTTTACAGTGATCCGATGTTTTCCGAGAACTTCTTTTTGGAGATTCTTTTTGACAGAGAGACAGACAGTTTTGAAACAACGTTGGTACCTATCGACTTGCAATTGACCAATGCTCGTGTCACTAAAAGAGGCTTGCCTGTATTAGCTTCTGAAAAACAAAAAGCGTCTCTTCTGAAGAGATTAAACAATATTAGTCAAGAACGTTACCAAACACAAGTCATTGAGAAAAATGGCGTGTTCTATATTGAAAAAAGCACTGCGAGGGATTAAAGGGGGCATCTAAATGGAGAAGTTATTTGATATCTCAGTTGTTTTTTCGAGTATTCCTCGATTACTAAGTTTTCTACCGATCACCTTGCAAATCACATTTATAGCCATGTTGATTGGACTGATTTTGGGACTACTCTTAGCGATCATTCGGATCAAAGAAGTCCCAGTCTTGTCTCAGTTAACAGTGGTTTTTATCTCCTTCATTCGAGGAACCCCACTGATCGTTCAGCTGTATTTGACTTATAATGGGATTCCGCTACTTTTGAGATATATCAACATGACCTATGAAACCAACTATAATATCAACAATCTGCCAGCTTTGCTGTTTGTGTTGGTAACTTTTGGTATCAACGAAGCGGCCTATAATTCAGAAACGATTCGTGCAGCACTGCTTTCTGTAAACAAAGGACAAATCGAAGCCGCAGAGTCTTTGGGGATGACTTATTTTCAAGTATTGAAACGAGTAATTTTACCAGAGGCAATGATCGTGGCTGTGCCGCCACTGGGCAATGCCTTGATCGGTCTGTTGAAAGGAACCTCCTTGGCCTTTGTTGCCGGTGTAATTGAAATGACGGCACAAGGTAGGATCATCTCCGGAGGGAATTTCCGTTTCTTCGAAGTATATCTAGCTTTAGCGATCATTTACTGGGGACTAACGATTCTCATTGAACAATTGTTACGCATACTGGAACAGAGATTTGCTATCAGCGATACCGTAGACAAAGGACGAAAACGTCATTTGTTTCGAACGACTGAAAGGGGAGATGTATAGGTATGATCAAAATAGAGCATCTTTCAAAAAAATTTCAAAAGAATGTGGTATTGGATGATATCTCATTTGATGTCAAACAAGGGGATGTTGTAGCGATTATTGGCTCTTCCGGTGCTGGGAAATCGACATTGCTGAGATCGTTGAATTATCTTGAAAAGGCAGACAGGGGAAATATCACTATCAATGATTTTCAAGTAGATTTTACCAATCTGACGAAAGAGAAGCGCTTGGAGTTACGTAAAAAGACGGCGATGGTTTTTCAGCAGTTCAATCTTTTTCAACAACGTACTGCATTGGAAAATGTCATGGAAGGATTACTGGTTGTAAAGAAATTACCCAAAGAAACCGCGAAAAAAATTGCCAAAGAACAGCTAGCAAAAGTCGGAATGAGTGATCGGGAAAGCTATTATCCCAAACATTTGTCTGGTGGACAACAACAGCGTGTAGGAATTGCTCGGGCTTTGGCAATGGAACCGGAATTGCTGTTACTGGACGAGCCTACGTCAGCCTTGGATCCAGAGTTAGTCGGAGAAGTATTACAAACGATCAAACAAACCGCTGCAACCGGACAGACAATGATTCTAGTTTCACACGAAATGCGATTCGTTAAAGAAGTCTCTACAAAGGTTCTGTTCCTTGATAAAGGAAAAATTGTAGAACAGGGAACGCCAGATGAGGTGTTCAATCATGCGAAATCAGAAAGAACCAAACAGTTTTTGAAAAGATATTATGAAACTGAAAATGAATAGTTTTAAAGCACAGAAATGCCCTTCATTGATTCTTTAGATGAGGTGGTGTTTCTTTTTTTCAGAACAGCTTTTATATCCTTGTCGTTTAAGAGAACCTACAAACGTGTGTGGCCTCCTTTGTGTCTTTTTGATTACTGGTCTATCACTACCATTGATTTTACGGTACAATCGAAGTATATCAATCGGACAGAGGTGGAGTGTATGCAGGAACAAACATTAGTCATTATCAAGCCGGATGGGGTTCAGCGACAGCTAGTCGGTAAGATTTTTCAACAATTAGAAGCAGCAAATCTGAGTTTTTCTTCTTTGAAAATGGAAACGCTGTCTAGAGAGATTCTCAAGCAGCATTATCAACATCTGACAGACAAACCGTTTTTTCCAACGCTCTTGGACTATATGACGGAAGGACCTGTCGTCTTGATGGTTGTTGAAGGCGAGCAGGCGGTAGCACGTGTCCGCCAGATCGTTGGCGCTACCGATCCTTTGAAAGCTGAGATGGGTAGCTTGCGAGCAGCTTTTGGGGTGAATCAGACCCGTAATCTGGTTCATGCTTCAGATTCAGTGGAGGCTGCCAAAGAAGAAATCCAGCGTTTTTTTGGAAAATGACAGAAAAGGAGACAATCTATGAGCCATCAAGTTTATCCCCTACAAAATAAACGGATGTTTATCACAGGTGTCAGTCGCAAACGAGGTATCGGCTATGCGATCGCTAAAAAGTGTGCCGAGTTGGGTGCTTCCTTATGTATCCAGCATTACGAGGAGCATGATGCCCGCCAGGAATGGGGCGCAGAGAGCGTAGAGGAAGTCTTTACTGAATTGAAGCAGTCACTGATAGAGGGTGCCACTTTCCAGACAGTTCACGTAAATTTTGAAAAGGACGAGGAGTTCGAACAGCTGGCTGCTTTTTTCCAACACAATGGTCCCATCGATTTTTTGGTTTGCAACCATGCGCTGTCAGGAAACGATGGCAAACTAGAAGAGATCACTGCCGAGGATCTTGACCGACATTGGCAGGTCAACACCAAATCAACGATCTTGCTTACCCAGCTTTTTGCCAAGCAGCATGATCAAAGTCGAGGGATCGGCAAAGTCATCTTTATGATCTCAGGACAAAGCCTAGGCCCGATGCCTGGTGAGATCAGCTATGCACTGGCAAAGGGAGCTTTGGCAGAAAGTGTCCAAACCTTGGCGTACAGCTTGTCCGCACAAAAAATTACCCTGAATGCCGTCAATCCCGGAGTAACAAATACAGGGTATTTGGACGAAGCAAAAGAGTGGGGCGAAAATCAACAGGTCTTTCCTTTTGGGCGTTTCAGTCAACCAGCAGATGCGGCTAACTTGATTGCTTTCCTGCTTTCCGACGAAGGCTCGTGGATCACGGGACAGATCATCAACAGCGAAGGAGGATTTCGACGAATCCCCTTTGACTAGAGTCGGTGAAAATTGGTCTAGCTGCAAATATCAAGGAATAGTTGAAAAGTTGTCACAATTGGGCTACACTAAAACAAGCAAAAAATCGAATGGAGTGAATCGTGTGAACTCACGTTATGCAATTATTTTAGCAGCAGGTAAAGGAACACGCATGAAATCAAAGCTTTACAAAGTCCTGCATCCTGTCTGCGGCAAACCGATGGTGGAGCATATCATCAATCGAGTGGAAGAAACGAAACCTGAAGAAATCGTGACGATCGTTGGTCACGGGGCAGACAAAGTGAAAGCACAGCTAGGAGAACGCAGTCAGTATGCACTACAGGCTGAACAATTAGGAACGGGTCATGCAGTGATCCAAGCAGCCGAATTCTTAAAAGGAAAACCTGGAACAACACTGGTCATCAGTGGGGATACACCTTTGCTGACTTCTGAAACACTAGACAATCTGTTTGATTACCATCAAGGAAAAGGGGCTTCTGCTACGATCTTGACTGCTCATGCAGAAGATCCAACAGGTTACGGTCGCATCCTGCGTGACCATGTAGGAATCGTGGATCGTATCGTCGAACAAAAAGATGCAACATCAGAAGAAGCACAAGTCAAAGAGATCAATACAGGAACTTATTGCTTTGACAATGAGCTACTCTTTGATGCTCTGGAAAATCTCAACACAGACAATGCGCAAGGGGAATACTATTTAACAGACATCATCGAGATCTTGAAAGCAGACGGCAAGAATGTTGCGGCTTATCAAACGCAAGATTTTGATGAATCTTTAGGAGTCAATGATCGGGTGGCTCTTGCTGAAGCTAATCGAATCATGCGGGAACGCATCAATCATCAGCACATGATCAATGGTGTGTCCTTTGTTGATCCAGCTGCGACGTATATCGATGCAGGAGTCAGAATTGGAGCCGAAACCGTAATTGAACCAGGAGTGTACATCAAAGGTGAGACCGTGATTGGGGAAAATTGTGTGATTACTGCCCAATCTCAGATCGTTGACAGCATCATCGAGGACGATGTTGTTGTTAAGTCATCGGTCGTTGAAGAAAGCGTCGTTCGTTCAGGCGCAGATGTCGGTCCTTACGCCCATTTGCGTCCAAAAGCAGAAGTATTAGAAAACGCCCATATCGGAAACTTTGTAGAAGTCAAAAATGCTGTCGTGGGTGAAGGAACGAAAGTCGGTCACTTGACCTATGTTGGCGATGCAACCCTAGGAAAAGATATCAATGTCGGATGCGGGGTCGTCTTTGTCAACTACGATGGCAAAAACAAACATCGGACCGTTGTGGGAGATCACAGTTTCATCGGTTCGTCTACGAGTATCGTTTCTCCCGTACAGATCGAAGCCAACAGCTGTATCGCCGCTGGCTCGACAATCACAGAGGATGTGCCTGAGCATGCCTTGGCAATTGCCCGTGCCAGACAGGTAAATAAAGAGAATTATGCAAAAAATTTCCCTTATAATCAATAAGTACGTCCAAATGGCTTGATTTCTTGGCGAAAAATGACTACTATTTACTAGGAAGATGATTCTAGTAGATAGTGGTCTTTTTACTAGTCGAAATGTAAAGAAAGTGGAGGTTCTCATGTCGAATCATTATTTTGATCCAAAATTAAAGATTTTTGCGCTAAATTCTAATCGTCCATTAGCGGAAAAAATTGCTGCTGCAGTAGGTGTAGAATTAGGGGAGTGTTCCGTAAAACAATTCAGTGATGGGGAAATCCAAGTCAACATTGAAGAAAGTATTCGTGGTTCACATGTGTATATCGTGCAATCAACAAGTAGTCCAGTTAATGACAACTTGATGGAGCTTTTGATCATGATCGATGCACTAAAACGTGCGAGTGCGAAAACGATCAACGTCGTAATGCCTTACTATGGCTACGCTCGTCAGGACCGTAAAGCACGCTCTCGTGAACCAATCACAGCAAAACTAGTAGCGAACATGATTGAAAAAGCCGGTGCGAATCGTATGGTCACACTCGACTTGCACGCATCACAAATTCAAGGTTTCTTTGATATCCCAGTGGATCATTTAATGGGTGCCCCATTGATCGCCAATTACTTCTTGGAAAACAAGATTCAAGGGGATGATGTAGTAGTTGTTTCTCCTGACCATGGTGGTGTAACACGTGCACGTAAATTAGCAGAATTCTTGAAAGCACCGATTGCCATTATTGACAAGCGTCGTCCACGGGCGAATGTAGCAGAAGTCATGAACATTATTGGTCAAGTTGAAGGAAAAGTATGTGTGCTGATCGATGATATCATTGACACAGCAGGTACGATCACATTAGCAGCAAATGCGTTGAAACAAGCCGGCGCGAAGAGTGTCTATGCGTCTTGTACGCATCCAGTCTTGTCTGGCCCAGCTTTAGAACGTATTTCTGATTCAGCGATTGAACGCTTGGTCGTAACAGATTCAATCAACTTGCCAGAAGAGCGTAAAATCGACAAAATTGATGAAATCAGCGTAGGTGTTTTGATGGCAGAAGCAATCAAACGTATCCATGAGAACAAACCAGTGAGTCCATTATTTGAAACAAAAGAAGCGTTTGGTAACTAAAAAAACACGCTCAATAAACCAGAGAACTTTTTTTCGACGGAAAAAGGTTCTCTGGTTTTTTCTTCTTGAAAAAGACTGGTTTTCTTTTATTAAGAGGCTTTATAATAGAGCTGATTGTAAGTGCAACTGCTAGTTGACACATTGAAAGGCGCGGAGTGATGGTAGGCAACTCACTCAGATGATAAGATTGATCCAACAAGAACATAAGGAGGATACAGAGATGATTTTTGGAGACAAGCTGATCCAGCTGCGCAAAAAAGCAGGTTGGTCACAAGAAGAATTAGCCGAACAAATGAATGTTACTAGGCAATCCGTTTCAAAATGGGAAGGAGCGCAATCTGTTCCAGAGCTTGAGAAAATCATTCGTCTTTCGGAGCTGTTTGGTGTGAGCACCGATTATTTGCTTAAGGATGAGATCGAAACTGTAGAGAGTCTGCCATCTGAAGATGTATCGACATTGAAACGAGTATCAATGGAGGAAGCCCATGCCTTTCTTATTGTAAAGGAAATCACATCGAAAACGATCGCGCTGGCCACTTTTTTATGTATTTTATCACCGCTCACCTTATTCGTATTAGGAGCGATCAGTGAAGTTCCCGAGTATGGTTTGGCAGAGAATGTAGTAGGAGGAGTCGGCATGATTTGTTTGATTCTTCTTGTCGCAATAGCGGTTGCGCTATTTATTTCAAGTGGGAGCAAAACGGCACCTTTTGAGTATCTGGAAAAAGAAGCATTTGAAACAGCGTATGGTGTGAGTGGCATGGTTAGGGAACGTAAAGCGCAATATAGCAAAACCTATACAAGAAATAATATCATTGGCGCTAGTCTTTGTATTACTGCGCTCCTGCCGCTTTTTGGCGGAGTGATAGTGAATGACCAGAATGACCTGTTGTTGGTGATCATGCTGGCGGTTTCTTTGGTGATTGCAGGAATGGGGGTTGTTTTCTTTGTTCGTAGTGGTGTCGTGTGGGCAAGCTATGAAAAGCTGTTGCAAGAGGGAGATTATACCAAAAGCAAAAAAGAAAAACAGGCTGTTGTAACGACAGTCACACTTGCCTACTGGTTGCTTGCTGTTGCGATTTATTTAGGCTACAGTCTGTCTACCAATGACTGGAGAGACGGTTGGATCGTTTGGATCATTTCAGGAGTGATTTTTCCTGCGGTCGTCGGGATCACTCAATTGCTTGGCAGAAAAAGTGAGGAGAGCTGATACTGACAGGTTTGTCTATCGAAAGACTTTGTTCATTAAACGTGAAAAAACCGCTGCAGATTGCTGCAACGGCTTTTTTATTTGCTTAATCCAATTCCAGTGCACCGGTCGCCAACTGATAGTAGACGCCTTTTTGTTGAAGCAGATCGTCATGATCGCCGCGTTCAATGATTCTTCCTTGATCCATGACCATGATCGCGTCTGAATTTTGGATAGTAGAGAGTCGGTGGGCGATCACAAAGACCGTTCGTCCTTTCATTAAAGCATCCATGCCATCTTGTACGATTCGTTCTGTCCGCGTATCGATACTAGAAGTCGCTTCGTCCAAGATCATCACCGGTGGATCGACGATGGCTGCTCGAGCGATCGCCAGCAGTTGACGCTGTCCTTGTGACAGGCCTTCGCCGTCAGCCGTGATCACAGTGTCATAACCCTGTGGTAAATGAGAGATAAAGTAATCAGCATTGGCTAGCTTGGCTGCCCGATGAACTTCTTCATCGGTGGCATCCGGTTTGCTGTAGCGAATGTTTTCACTGATCGTACCCGTGAACAGATGGGTATCTTGTAAGACGATCCCCAAAGAGCGACGCAAGGATTCTTTTTTGATTTTTTGGATATTGATTCCGTCATACAGAATCTCACCACTATTGATATCATAGAAACGATTGATCAAATTCGTGATCGTTGTTTTTCCAGCACCTGTTGCGCCGACAAAGGCAAGTTTTTCACCTGGTTTAGCAAACAGATTGATGTCGTGAAGGACTATTTTGTCCTTGCTGTAACCAAAATCGACATGATTGAAGCGAACATCGCCCGTCAATGGTGTATAAGTAAAACCAGTAGCATCTGATTGTTTCCATGCCCATTGACCGGTTGTTTCTGCACATTCAACAGGCTGTCCGCTCTCGTACCGGACATTGACCAGTGAGACGGTCCCCTCATCGCCTTCAGGTGTCTCATCCATCAATACAAAGATCCGTTCTGCACCGGCAAGTGCCATGATCACAAAATTGATCTGTTGAGAGATTTGAGAGATCGGCATGTTCAGTGAACGACTCAACTGAAGGAAAGAAGCGATCGCACCAATCGACAAGACCGCCAAACCGTTGATGCTCAACAGACCGCCGACGATCGCGATCAGGACATACTGGATATTCAGCAGGTTCATCATGACCGGCATCAAAATATTGGCATAGCCATTGGCTTTGGTGGCATCGTCTGCCAACTGTTCATTTAGGACATCGAATTGTTCGATCGTTTCCTTTTCATGATTGAAGATCTTGATGACTTTTTGTCCATGCATCATCTCATCGATAAAGCCATTCAGTTTTCCCAGAGTGGCTTGTTGTTGACCAAAATAGCGACTGCTTAATCCGCTGATTTTTCGGATCGTCAAGAACATCAAGCTGACCGAAAAAATCACGAAAATCGTCAATGGTAAACTGACCGAAAACATGGCAATAAAGACACTAACAAAGGTAACCAAAGCTTGTAGCAGTTGAGGAGCACTTTGAGAGATCATTTGACGAAGCGTGTCGATGTCATTGGTATAGTGACTCATGACATCTCCATGAGTGTGTGTATCAAAATAATTGATCGGTAAGGTCTCCATATGCTTGAACAAGTCGTCCCTGATTTTCTTTTGGACGCCTTGGGAAACATTAACCATAACCTGATTGAAAGTGATCGCAGCAATCACGCCGGCCAAATAGATACCGGCCATTTTTAAGACTGCCTGAAGCAAGCCAGAAAAATCGGGCGCGCCACTTTGCGCTAGTAAGGGTAGGGCGTAATCATCGATCACGACTTGTAGAAAGAGTGATCCCTGCACACTGGCAAAGGCTGTCAAAATAATACTGAATAGAACAATCAGTAGTTGGATCGGATATCCTTTGATTAAATAGCTTAATAAGCGACCCATCGTTTTGACGGGCTGAGTCGCAGGTTTTCTTTTACTCATAGGCTTCACCAAATCCCTTCACTTGAGAATGGTTGATTTCTTGATAAATTTGGTTGTTAGCCAGCAATTCTTCATGGGTTCCCATGCCGTTGATCCGGCCGTTCTCCATCACGATGATCTGATCGGTATTTTCAATCGAAGAGATTCGCTGGGTGATGATGAATTTAGTCGTATCAGGAATCGTTTTAAAAAATGCCTGTTGGATCAGATGATCTGTTTTGGTATCTACGGCACTAGTTGAATCATCAAGGATCAAGATTTTTGGTTTTTTCAGAAGGGCCCGAGCGATCGTCAACCGCTGCTTTTGTCCGCCGGAAACATTGCTACCGCCTTGCTCGATATAGGTATCGTAGCCTTCAGGCATTTTTTGGATAAATTCATCGGCCTGTGAGAGACGACAAGCTTCGATCAGCTCTTCATCGGTCGCTTCGGGATTCCCCCAACGAAGATTGTCTTTGATCGTTCCAGAAAATAGGACGTTGTTTTGTAAAACCATGCCGACTGCATCACGCAAAGCCTTTAGCGAGTAGTCGCGGACATCGTGTCCACCAACTTTGACACTGCCGGAGGTCACATCATATAGTCGTGGGATTAATTGAACCAAAGAGGTTTTCCCAGCCCCAGTTCCGCCAATGATTCCAACGGTTTGACCAGAAGCGATCCGAAAATCACAAGCATTTAGCACGAGCTTGTCTTGTTCGCCTGAATAACTGAAATCGACTTGGTCGAATACTACGGAGCCATCAGGGATTTCCGTCAATGGCTGCTGCGGATCGGTCAGATCGCTTTCTTCTTCAATGGCTTCAATGATTCGTTCTGCAGAAGGTCGAGAGATGATCAGCATTACAAAAACCATCGACATCATGTTCAAGGCAATCAGGATCTGGATGATATACATGAACATACTCATCAGTTGTCCTGTTGTCATCGAGCTGTCAACGATCAAGTGAGCACCGATCCACGAGATGATCAACATACAGCTGAACATCGTGAATTGCATCAGTGGTCCATTCAGTGCCACGATTCGTTCGGCTTTGGCGAAGGCTTTATAGATGCGCGCCGAGACTTTTTCAAACTTCGCGACCTCAAAATCTTCCCGAACATAGGATTTTACGATACGAATCCCTTGTAGATTTTCCTGAACCACTTGGTTTAGTCGGTCATAGATCCGAAACACATGATTGAAGGCCGGATGAGCAAATTTGATGATCAAAAATAGTCCGATGGCAAGGAAGGGGATCGCCCATAAAAAAATACCTGCCAAGTCCTGGTTGATGCGAAAGGCCATAATCAGAGAAAAGATGAACAGCAAAGGACTGCGAACCAGAATACGGATCGTCATTTGAAATGAATTTTGGACATTGTTGATATCCGTCGTCAGTCGGGTGACCAGACTGGCTGTTGAGAAACGATCAATGTTCGAAAAGGAAAAATCCTGGACATTCACAAAAATCTTGCGACGAATATTTTTAGCAAAGCCTGCTGAAGCGATTGCAGCATAGCGGGCAGAGAGCATACCAAAAATAAGGGCAAAGACAGCACAAATAACTAGAACTACGCCAATCAGCAAAATACTGCGCTGATTTCCGATGGCGATTCCTCGGTCGATGATCAGAGCCATCAATACCGGGATGATAATGTCTAAAATGACTTCCAAAGTAACAAAAAATGGGGTCATCAATGTTTCTTTTTTATAACTACCAAGATTCTTTAGTAGAGTTTGTATCACATTTTTCACACTCCTTAATGAAAGAGCCCTCGAAAGGTCTCTGTAGTAAATTGTGCGTAACTTTTGCAAAAAAGTCAATGAAAGGATCTGAATATTTTTAGAAAAATTTTCACAGGATTTTATCAATATTCAATAACAGACGTCCGACACACAAGGGTTTGCAAAACCACGAATTTGTGCTATGCTCTTTCTGTACAAACAATTAAATAGAATCTAACACAAAGGGGAGTCCATCTGGGCTGAGATTGAGTTTACTCTAAACCCTTCGTACCTGTTTCGATCATTCGAGCGTAGGAATTGTGACGAGCTGAAGTTATATAACTTCTCCTTTGTGAATTGTAAAGATTCTAAAGGAGGAGTTTTTTTATGCGTTCATCATCAACAAAAATCTGGGTGGAAGGAACGATCATAGCTGCTTTGGCAATGGTCCTGTCCTTTATTCCACTGTCTATCGGATCAAGCTTTTCGATCTCTCTAGGACAGATTCCATTGGCCGTTTATGCCTTTCGTCGCGGAACGAAACCGGCGTTGCTGGCCGCCTTTATCTGGGGGATCCTGCATTTTCCAACGGGGCAGACGTATTTCTTGAGTTTGATCCAAGTTTTGATTGAATATCCGATCGCCTTTACCTTTGCAGGTTTTACCGGATTAACTGCAGCAAAAGTTCGTCAAGCTGTTTTGGAAAAAGATCAAGGGAATGCTCAGGCGCAGATTGTAGTTGGGGTATTGATTGGTGCGATCGCCCGCTATTTCTGGCATTTTGTGGCAGGGGTCGCTTTCTGGGGTTCCTATGCCTTGTGGGGAATGAATCCAGTCATTTTCTCCGCAGTCATGAATGGAGCGAGTGGTCTGGCAACGGCTTTGGTGACAACGATCGTATTATTGACCTTGAATCGGATGTATCCGACGATCTTTATTCCCGAGGATACTAAGTCAGATTTTTCTGCGGAATAGTCGCAGCGCTTCTCTGATTGCGAGACTCCGCTGTCAGAGAAGCTTTTTATTTGAAAGGAGTATTGAATGACATTTACAAAGCTGGCAAGAACAACCGCCGCCACGTCTTGGGAAAAAAGTCTGCAGCACCCTTTTATTCAAGAACTGCAGGCAGGGACACTCTCTGACGAGCGCTTTCGCTATTATCTGTTGCAGGATCGGTACTACTTAAATCAGCTACAGGATATTTATTTGCAGATTGCTACGCAGACAGTCTTTCCCGAAGTCCGGCAGATGATGCTGACTGGCTCCGATCGTTTGATTGCAGGAGAGATCGCGATCAGAGAGACCTTTTTTAAAGAACTGGCGATCACTGAAGAAGAGATTCGACAAACAGTGATCGCGCCGGGTCCCTATCATTATGTCTCTCATATGTATCGACAGTTATCTTCCAAATCGCCAAACGCCGCCTTCGCTAGTTTGCTGCCGTGTGCTTGGTTGTATCAAGAGATTGGGTTTCATCTGAATCAGACGGGATCACCACATCCTCTGTACCAGCGTTGGATCGAGACCTGTATCACAGAAGAAAGTGTGGCGATTGTGCAGCAGGAGCAAAGATTACTCAATGCCATCTACGAAGAGACAACAAAGGAAGAACAGCAAAAAATGCTGGCTGCTTTTGTAATCAGCAGTCATATGGAGCATGAATTTTGGGAAACATCGTATCGTTTAAAAACTTGGGGGAATGAAACCTATGGGAAATCATAAATTACAAAAATTGACCTATCTTTCCATGATGATCGCGCTGGATGTCGTACTGTCACCACTTTTTCGGGTCGAAGGCATGGCACCGATGTCGAGTGTCATGAACGTATTGGCGGGTGTACTGATGGGTCCCTTTTATGCGACAGTCATGGCCTTTGTCTGCGGAGTGATCCGGATGACTTTGCTGGGGATCCCACCGCTGGCACTGACCGGAGCTGTTTTTGGTGCAGCACTGGCAGGAATCGCTTATCGTGTGCGACCAGTCGTTCCTGCTGCGATGATCGGCGAGATCTTAGGCACAGGGATCGTCGGTTCGTTACTTTCCTATCCGGTGATGGTTTGGTTTACCGGCAGCAGCCACGACTTTTATTGGCTGATGTACACGCCACGTTTTATCGGTGCGGCTTGTATCGGTTCCGTCGTTGCTTTTTTACTCTGGCAAAAAGCTAAAAATATTCCAGCGATTCGTAAAATTCAACGTTTGTTTCAAGGAGAAGAAAAATGAACAGTCAAAATTGGTCTACGTATTTTGAAGAAAACCCACTACCAGTAAATTTTTCACCATTGGTCCATTGTGTGACCAATGAGATCACCAACGAGCTGTTGGCAAACGGTCTGCTATTTATTGGAGCCAAACCGATCATGGCGGAGGATATTCGAGAGTTTCCAGCATTGTTTGAAAAAACCGACAGTCTTTTTCTAAATCTGGGCAAGCTCTCACCAGCTAAAGAAGCGGCATTGCTCGCAGCAAGTCAGCGAGCAAAACAAAAGCAAAAACCGGTGGTACTGGATATTGTAGGCGCCGCAGCTACACCTTTGCGTTTGGCGTTGGCGCAGCGTCTCGCTAAGGATCAGCCGACCGTTGTAAAAGGCAACATTTCAGAGATGCGGGCGTTTTGTGGATTGGAGACCAACAGTCGCGGGGTGGACGGCGATCGTTTGGATCAAGAGAGCAATCAGCTGTTGGAGTTGGTCGCTGACTTGCAAGAACAAGATCCAGCAAGCGTTTATTTAGCGACTGGGGTCAAAGATGTTATTGTCCATAACAAACGAGCATATCTCATGGAAAACGGCGTACCTGAGCTGGATCGTTTTACCGGCACAGGTGATTTGGTCGGTGCGCTGATCACCGCATTTTTAGGAGCAGGAATGGCACCGCTTGCGGCTACGCTACGGGGCGTCAGTTATTTGAACAGTTGCGGAGAAGTCGCCAAACAAAAGGAGCTCATGCTCGGCATGGCGGATTTTCGTCAGGAAACGATGAATCAGCTGTCTCTGCTTGATCAGCAGGCAGACTGGTGGAAAAGAGTGAAAGGAAGATGTCTATGAAAAATTATTTGTCCTTGTATTTAGTCACCAATCGCGAGAGCGAAGAAGCAGAATTTTTGCAAAGAATCCAGGAGGCTTGTCAACATGGTGTGACCTTGGTTCAGCTTCGGGAAAAAGAGTTGTCGACCCACGCATTTTATGAACTGGCAAAAAAAGTCAAAGCAATCACAGAGAGCTACCAAATTCCCTTGATCATCAATGATCGGGTGGATATTTGTTTAGCCGTAGATGCAGCCGGTGTGCATGTCGGCGATGATGAGCTCCCTGTCCAGACTGTCCGGAAATTGATCGGCGACAAATGGCTGGGCGTTTCTGCGAAAACCTTGACACGGGCACAGGAAGCTGAAGCACAGGGGGCAGATTACCTAGGTGTTGGAGCGATTTTCCCTACGCAAACCAAGGTAATCACCCAGGCAACATCGATGGAAACACTGAAAGCCATCACTGCTGGCGTTCAAATCCCTGTCGTGGCGATCGGGGGAATTACCGAGGAACGTCTTTCAGTATTTGAAGGCAGCGGAGTAGCTGGCGTGGCGGTAGTCAGTGAGATCATGAAGGCCGAATCGGTTGCTCAAAAAGTTAAGAAAATGCGTGAAAAAATTGCTGAATGGGAGGGAAAATAAAATGAAAAATACGACACCACAAGTAGTCACGATCGCTGGATCCGATTCCGG
The DNA here is from genome assembly GCF_053760925.1 of Enterococcus olivae. Taxonomy (NCBI): domain Bacteria; kingdom Bacillati; phylum Bacillota; class Bacilli; order Lactobacillales; family Enterococcaceae; genus Enterococcus; species Enterococcus olivae. The sequence continues at coordinate 76,214 of NZ_JBSMVT010000003.1, read as the reverse complement.
CGGTGGTGCAGGGATTCAAGCTGATCTAAAAACATTTCAGGCAAGACATGTCTTTGGTATGAGTATCGTGATCGCATTGACCGCACAGAATACCTTGGGGGTGCAGGCAAGTTTGCCGATCCCCTGTGAATTTATTGACGCTCAGTTTGCTTCACTGGCAGCCGATTTTAAGATTCAAGCAGCTAAGACCGGCATGTTGGCGGATCAGGAACATGTGGCAGCCGTCGTTAAAAATCTCAAGCAATATAACTTTGGTCCACTGGTGGTTGATCCAGTAATGATCGCCAAGGGAGGACATCCTTTGCTAGCTGAAGATGCCATCCAGCTGATCAAAGAGGAGCTGTTGCCTTTAGCAGCCGTTGTCACACCGAATCTTCCAGAAGCAGAGGTGCTGATCAGTCAGGCAATCAAAACAGAAGCCGACATGATGACTGCGGCAAAGCTTCTACAAGCGATGGGCGTAAAAAACGTGATCATCAAAGGTGGACACAAAGCAGGTGAGCATGCAGCAGATTATGTTCTGCTGGAAACGGGTGAGCGTTTTTGGATGAGCGCGCCACGGATCTTTACTGAAAATACTCATGGGACCGGGGATACCTTTTCTTCTTGCATCGTGGCAGAGTTAGCCAAAGGGGCACAGATGAGAGACGCGATCATCACAGCCAAGGCCTTTATCCAAGGAGCGATTCAAGAAGGGATCTTTGTGGGTCATGGTCATGGTCCGACCAACCATTGGGCAGCTCTGAGTGAAGATATCTACATTGAAAAGGTTGAATAGCGAGGACTCTCAAAATCTGGAAGTACTATGCATCATCTCAAGGTAAGTTTTTCTCTTGATAGGTAGAAAGCATTAGGAAGTCCGAATGTAGTATGTGATTTTATGGAGCTTCGACTGATAAAAAGAAGCGAACGCACCCCGTCATTTTTTTGCTCAAACTTTAACGATTAAAACCTGTACAAAGCGTGCTATAATAGTCTGGACAAAAGTTTATAGGGGGAAAGTATGGAGCAGATCGTTTTCAGGATACAAGGGGAGAAAATATACTTTGTTGATCGTCTGTTTTTTGAGCTTTTGGGACTCAGTGAACAGGAGATCCAAGGACAGCATTATCAGCAAGTGTTGTCTCAGTATATTTCAATTGAAGTTGCTCAGTATTTTGCTGATTTGCTGAGCGAGGGCAAACATACAGAATATAGACGCGTATTTGTGAACGATAAGGACGGTGGTGTGCTACCACTTAGTATTTTTGGTTATAGCATCCAGACGAGTCAGGGACCAGAGATTATTGGCACAATCATTGAGACCAAACAGCTGAATCAGGAGTTATTTGGTACATTGGATGACTTGTCTTACATGCAACAGGCACTCAATAGCTCAGTCATTCTGGCGATTACTGATACAGAAGGGCGAATCACCTATGCGAATCAACATTTTTGTGCGATCTCTGGCTATGAGAGCCATGAGTTGATTGGGCGTACTCACAGGATTGTTAATTCTGGTTTTCACCCCAGATCCTTTTTCAAAGAAATGTGGGAAACGATCACCCAAGGAAAGACTTGGCGTGGTGAAGTCAAAAACAAGAAGAAGGACGGTAGCTGTTATTGGGCGGATTCAACGATCGTTCCGATGTTGAATGAAAATGGACAGCCTTTCCAATATATGGCGATCCGTTACAACATTACCAATCAAAAGCAAAATGAAGAGCGGATTCGGCTGCTGGCCAACTCAGACTCGTTGACCGAATTACCTAATCGACGGATGTTTGATGAAGAATTGCTAGCGTGTATCAAGGAAGCCACAAGCAAAAAAGAAAAGTTTGGTGTGCTGTTCATCGATTTGGATAGCTTCAAATATGTCAATGATACGAAAGGACACAGTATCGGCGACCAATTACTAATCAAAGTCTCTCAAAGATTGCGGGAAATCGTCGGTGGTGCTGGGATGGTGGCACGTTTGGGTGGTGATGAATTTGCCGTGATCGTCTATTCGATAGAGAGTATCACGGAGTTGAAACGGACAGCAGAAACACTGATTGAAAAATTCAAGGCACCGTTTTATGTGTCAGACTTGACCTTACGAATGACCTGTAGTGTCGGCGTGGCGATTTTTCCAGAATCTGGAACGGACACGGAAACGATCATGAAGAGCGCCGATCTAGCGATGTATCAGGTAAAAAATACTCACAAGAACGGCTACATGTTTTCTATCAGCCTCATGAGCTCCACCAGCCAACGTCTGTTTCAGATCCAAAATAGTTTGCGAGAATCCCATTATGATGAGCAATTCCACTTAGTGTATCAGCCTAAAGTTTCTGCTACTGATGGCAAAGTGAAGGGGATGGAGGCACTACTGCGTTGGGATCACCCGGAGCTAGGCAAAATTTCACCTAGTGAATTCATCCCGATCGCAGAAGAAATTGGAATGATCAATGAAATGAACGACTGGGTGCTAGTCAGTCTCTGCAAACAGATCAATCAATGGGCATCAAAGGGTTACCAACTGCTACCGGTGGCCATCAATTTATCGGTTTCCCAGTTCGTCCATTCGAATTTTGAGATCAATTTTCTGAATACGTTGACTAAATACGGGGTAGATCCGACCTTGATCGAGGTAGAAGTCACGGAAAATATGTTTATTGACAATGAAGTGCGTGCACAAGAGATCCTAAAGACGATGAAAGACCATGGGATCAAAGTGGCACTGGATGATTTTGGGACGGGCTATTCTTCGCTGTCCTACTTGATGAAGCTGGATCTGGATATTTTAAAGATCGATAAGTCATTGATCCAAGGAATCTCGAAAAATTTCAAAGAAGAAAAAGTCGTAGCAACCGTCATTCAGCTGGGGAAAGCATTAGGCTTGAAGGTTGTGGCAGAAGGGATCGAAACCAAGCAAGAACTGGATATTTTAGTAGCCAGCGGTGTCGATGAAATTCAAGGCTTCTATTATAGTCGTCCTTTGGAGATCGCTCAAACAGAGCAACTGTTGCTCACGAAGCAACTACCTTAGTAGAAAAATAGTTAGCATAAAAACCGCAAGCAATGAACAGTCACTGTTTATTGCTTGCGGTTTTTAATAGAGACCACTTGTCAATGCAGCAAAAGCTAGGTGTTCTTCATCCAATTTTGCTTGCCAAGTTTTTTTAGTGGTGGAATAAATCAAATGCCCAACAAGGTCTTCATCTTTGAATACAGGAGCATTGATACGAAAGTGTGCGTCCCCAACAACAAAGATCGGGATCTGAAAATTGTCGTCGATGGTCACAGCCTGCTGAAAGGAAAAGATGATTCCTTCTCTCATGACCTCACGTAAAGTTTTGATCAATTCCAGGTTGATCCGTTCCACAGGCTTTGGTTTACGGAAGAAGCTACGTTTGTCATTGAGTGCTTCTAAAGTCAAATGGGTCAGCTTGTTGGATAGAATCCGATAAAATTCATCCAGATAACGGTAATAAGTGCGGGCAATGCTATCTTTAAGATCAAAAAAAACAAAGTTGTTCTGTAACTTATAAAAAAATGGTGAATGAAGATGCGTTTTTGTGTGACCAAAATATAGTAATTCGGAGATTTCTAAAGGTGTCATTTCCTTCAAGATAGCGAGATCACTGAAGTCGATCCACTTATTGTCTTCGGGGGTGCGTTCTTTACTGACGATCTGGAAATAATTTTCAACAGCCTCGCTTCCTCGAATGATCTTCATGGCTGTGTGTGGTTCAAACTCCCCCAATTCACTGGAGGGATTCAATAACAGCAGGTTTTTGGGCTGATGAACAATACCTTGATGAAAATCTTTTGCGCCAATGCCTTGCGTCAAGATTGCATTGCTCGTAGTATCGATATGTACATAAATCAAGTCGGTCATGTCCACCCGCCCTCCATGTTCAGTTTTAAGCATACCTATATTTTACAATAAAGCGATTGAAAAATCTTGTTTCTTTTCGATTAAAAAATGATTACAAAAAGCGAAAGACAAGGAAATTCTTTTTTCTGATTTTTCTCTCGTTCAGCGTTCTGTGTTATGATAAAAACAAGAAATCTCAGAAATGGAGTCAAGAGCAAATGAAGAAAAAATCACGTGTCAAAAACCTGCTGATCAATACAGGTCTACTGCTACTGTTGTTGATTGGATTAGCGCTGGTTTTCAACAATCAGATCAAGAATTTCTTGATGAAATCTAATGGAGACAGCTATGCAGTTGAACAGGTCTCTCGTGAAGAAATTGAAAACAATCTTCAGAAAGAGGCATCCTTTGATTTTGATGCGGTGGAAGCAGCCAGCTTAGAGGCTGTGCTACGGGCACAGCTGGAAAATAAAGTCTTGCCGGTCATCGGAGCGATTGCTCTTCCAAGTGTTGATATCAATCTGCCTGTTTTCAAAGGCTTAGAAAATACGGCGCTGTTATATGGAGCAGGTACGTTTCATCCCGAACAAAAAATGGGAGAAGGGAACTATGCACTGGCTAGTCACCGCATCGAGAACGCGGATATTTTGTTTTCACCTTTGCATCGAACACAGATCGGCGATAGTGTGTATCTGACCGATCTGGAAAATATCTATACCTATGAAGTGGCGGTTTCCGAACGGATCGAACCAACCAGAGTCGAAGTCGTAGAGGAAGTTCCTGACAAAAAATTAGTCACACTGATCACTTGTGGCGAGTCTGGCGGGATCACACGCTGGCTAGTGCAAGGAGAATTGAAAGAGATCATCAGCGTCAAGGATGCGGATGATCAAATGGCAGAGATCTTTAACCGACAGCAAAAAACTCTTTGATGCTTGACTGGAGGTGAACGAGGTGCAGACCGAAAAATTATTTCCATCGGATCTGATCCAAAAAAAGAAAAATTTTCAAAAAAGTCAGTTGATCGTCCCGTTGTTTGCCTCTCATTCTGAAGCTAAAAAACAGCTGAGGCAACAAATCAAACGCGGAGAAGCTTGGCTATTGACCTATCAGCAGCAACAGCTTTTCGTAGCATTTACGGAGCAGGAGGGTCTGGCAGTACTCACGAATCTATTGTATTACCCGCTCTCGGAATTCTCATGGATCCATGGCTTGAAGATGCTCGAGAATTTTTTTCGACAGCATTTTACCAAGGGAATCCTTTTACCAGTGTCCCTCGGTATTCCCACGGCAAACTGGTTGATAGAACAAGGCTATAAGCGAACGGCTGCCGGTTTTCAAAAAATCTTTGACTATCAAACAGCCTTGGTACTGGGAGGTGGTGGAGCCAAAGGAGCCTACCAAATCGGTGTTTGGCAGGCTCTGAAAAGTGAAGGAATCGCCTTTGACTGGATCACAGGTACCTCGGTAGGCGCTTTGAATGGTGCCTTGATTTTGATGGACGATGTCGACATTGCCAGAGAATTGTGGTTGACCATCAGTACAGACAAGGTACTGGCTTTTCCTGAAGCCAGTGCTACCAGCCAATCCTTGAGAGAATTGGTTCATCAAGTACGCTCTCTGGCAAGAACAGCAATCAGAGAAAACGGCGCCAGCTCCGAGCCTTTACAGAAATTACTGAGGGAAACTTTTGATGCTGAAAAGATGAAGAGGCACCCAGCAAAGCTGTTGGTTTGTGCAACGCGTTTCTCCGGACTACAAGAAGTAATTCATCCCTTTGATGTAGAGAATGGGATCAATGAACTGGACTGGCTGATCGCCTCGGCTTCTTTTTATCCGGGGATGACACCAAAGGAGATCGAACAGGAGTTATACGTTGATGGTGGTTATCGAAACAATTTGCCAATCGATGTAGCGATCGCGCAAGGAGCCTCTGAATGTATCTGTGTAGATGTCAAAGGCCCAGGAATCGTTAAAAAGACAGCAGTCCCTTTGGAAGTTGCCCGTATGGATCTAGGAACACCTTGGTCATTGGGGAATCTGCTGGTTTTTGATCGAGAACGCTCAGAAACCAATTACCGTATAGGTTATTTGGAAACAATGAAATATCTAGGACGTTTTTCAGGTTATTGGTATACCTTTACCGAGGGAAGTCCCTATCAAAAAATATGGCGCCGTTTTTTGCGTACATTAAAAACAGAACCACTTTATTTGGAGCTGATCCAACGTCCAGAGTTTTGGGAAAAAGTCGGCAAAGTCTATCAGCAGAAAGCTGCTTTGGAAGAAGGTGGACAAATCTTATTGGAGTTGATCGCTCGCGTGTTTGAAGTCGCTCCGACCCATGTCTACAATGAGGAAAGCTTTTTGGAAGAGATTCTGCAGTGTTATCGGGAAGGTAAGGGAGCGATCATCGGTAGCCTGTCGATCGGCGAATGGCTGCAGCAATATCATAATCAGCGGTTCGTTCTCTCGGAAAAAAATCAACTGACTTGGTTGTATCAGATCTTGCAGGCAAAAGAATCCTTGCCGGCAACGATCTTCACTTTGGCTCCGATCACTGCAGTGGCTGCTAGATTTTTGTATTATTTATTGAAAGAAGAGATCCACGAAATCGTTGAATAGAAAGAGGAATGAGCAATGGCAAATGAATTTTCTTATGAAATCGTTGAAGAGATCGCTGTTTTGTCGGAGAATCCGAAGGGCTGGCGTAAAGAACTGAATTTAGTTAGTTGGAATGGGCGTCCGCCTAAGTTTGATTTACGTGACTGGAGTCCGGAACATGAGAAGATGGGCAAAGGTGTTACCTTGACCAATGAAGAATTTGAAGCACTGAAGCAAACACTATTATCGATGTAAGGAGCAGGTATCCATGAAAAGTATGACGGGTTTTGGGAAAGCGATCCAGGAATCAGAAAATTACCAGATCGAAGTAGAGATGAAGAGTGTCAATCATCGTTTTTTAGATATTCAGTTACGTCATCCACGTCAGTTGAACGTCTACGAACAAGCGATTCGCCAAACGATCAAAGAGATTCTTCAGAGAGGACGGATCGAGGTGTATCTGACCTTAAAGGAAAAAGGTGACAGCAATAAAGAAGTCGTCGTCCACTGGGAGCTGATGCAGCAGCTGATCACTGATCTGCAGACTGAGGTTGAAGCACGTTTCAATGCAGAACTTGCGCCCGCAGCAATCGTGGAACGTTTGACCAGTAACGAAGACTTTATTGAGATCCGAGAGAAACAAAGCGAAGACACCTCCCTTGAACAGGCTGTCTTGTCTGCTGTTAAACAGGCTGCAGAAGCTAATGATGCTAGCCGACAAAAAGAAGGTGCCGGCATCCAACAGATCTTGGAAGAAAATCGGATCGCTTTGCAACAGAAAATCACCGAGCTGTCGAGCTTTGTCGAGCTTTATGAAGCCGATTATCGTGAACGCTTCGAGAAGAAGCTGACCGATTGGCTAGGCGGGGAAGTCGATCAGGAACGTCTACTGACAGAAATGGCGATTTTACTGGAGCGAGGCGATATTCATGAAGAACTGGACCGGATGGGCATCCACTTACATGCGATGAAAGAATTGCTACAGTCTGAGAAAACTGTCGGCAGAGAGCTGGATTTTCTGATTCAGGAGATGAACCGTGAAGTCAATACGATTGGTTCCAAATCTAGTCCGATCGAAATCAAAAATGCGGTCGTTCAGATGAAATCGATTATCGAAAAGATTCGCGAACAAGTCCAAAACGTAGAATAACAGCGATTTCTTCGGGCATTTAAATAGTTTTTTAATAAAATTCTCGTTATAATAAAGTAATTCTTGAAAGTTGCTGAAAAAAAGTGCAAAATAGACGTTAAGCAAATTGTAGAGTGAAAGGACGTCAATATGACAGAGCGAGGTTTATTAATCGTGCTATCTGGCCCTTCCGGTGTTGGTAAAGGAACAGTGCGTAAAGCGATATTTGATAGCGAAGACAATGATTTTCAATATTCTATTTCCATGACTACCCGCAACAAGCGTATCGGTGAAGTAGAGGGCGTGGATTATTATTTCCGCAGCCACGAAGAATTTGAAGGATTGATTGCTTCCGGCGAGATGCTGGAGTATGCTGAATACGTAGGAAACTACTACGGGACACCGTTGTCTTACGTCCAAAAGACATTGGATGAGGGGAAAGATGTGTTCTTAGAGATAGAAGTCCAAGGAGCGCTTCAGGTCAAAGAGAAGGTTCCTGACGGTGTGTTTATCTTTTTGACACCACCGGATCTGACAGAATTACGATCAAGGATCACGGGTCGGGGAACCGATTCTGCTGAAGTGATCGATGAACGTATGCGCATCGCCCGTGAAGAAATCGAGATGATGGCATTGTATGATTACGCCGTAGTGAATGATGAGGTCCACCAAGCTGTACAAAGAATCAAAGAAATTATTGCAAGTGAACATTTTCGCGTAGAACGCGTGATTGGAAAATACAGAAAAATGTTAGAGGAGTTGTAGAGAAAATGATGTTGAAACCTTCGATCGATTCATTATTGGATCGCGTGAATTCAAAATACTCGCTAGTTATTTTAGCTAGCAAGCGTGCGCATGAGTTAGATGCAGGCTCACAGCCTACATTAGAGAACTTCGATTCTGTCAAAAGTGTCGGACAGGCGCTAGAGGAAATTGAGTCAGAAACAGTGATCAATGATCCACATCCAGAAGTCAAACGTGCACGTTTGAAAATGGAAGCAGAAGAAAGAAAAGCACAAAAAGAGCAAGAACAAAAAGAATTAGAGCAACGTATTCGTCAAGAACAAAAACTATAAGACGCAGGGGGTCTGGACATGTTCCAGACTCTTTTCATTTGCAGAAAGTTAAAATTCCTCTGGCATACAGACAAAGCTAGACAATTTTAGTAGAATGTAGAGGAAGTCTTGTGACACAGTATAGTATAAACAAGGAAATTTCCAGCTCACCTGTCCGGAAAATGGCACTCATGGTGCAAGACCGCTTTGAGCCTCTTGCAGAGTCTCGCAGCTTTCGGCGTTCAAACCCAGAGTAGTCATCAGAAGAACACCGATGCCAACTCTGGGTAATTCATCCTCATCTTAGGTGCACGATGAGGCCTTTTCCTACCAGATGATCTTCCAATTTCAGTTTCAAACCATAACTGTTTGCTGCATTCATTATTGATCAGTTTGATTTATTCAGACAGGAACCAAAACTGGAAGGATCAGCCGCAGGAAGGCCGTTGTCGTGCCCTAAAAGAGCTGAATGAATTACTCTGAGTTGGTGAGAATCACCCTACTCAGAGTTTGAACGTCAGCAGCCGATGAAACTCTGAAAGAGGTTCCCGGCGGTCTGGCACAACAAGCGGGACTTCCGGAGGATGCTCCTGGAAGTTTCTCACTGTCTGTACTAACAGTGTTTCGCAATGGAAGAAAAATGGATGAATAGTAAAAAAAAGAAAGGGAAGATTGTATGTCATTTTTAGCAGAAGTCATCGTGGATGTACCAACAATGCAGACGGATCAGCCCTTTACTTATTACGTACCTGAGGAATTGCAGGGAGTGATTGAAGTTGGCATGCGGGTGGAGGTTCCTTTTGGGGACGGCAACCGGCATATCCAGGGCTTTGTCACGGCACTTCCTGAAGAAACGACCTTTAAAGAAGACTTGAAGCCGATCATCCGTACACTGGATCTGGCACCGGTAGTGAATAAAGAGCTGCTTCAATTAGCAGATCACATGAAAGAAACGACCTTTGCCTTCAAGATCACTTGTTTGCAGACAATGCTTCCTAGCGTGATGAAGGCAGAATATCAGAAAAAAATCCTACTGAAGGATCCGACGCATCCAATCAAAGAACAATATTTTCAAACAACCGATGAAATAGACTGGCAGGAGGCTGAGGAACAAGGAATCTTGAATCAGCTCAAAACACTACGAGAAGAAAACATCGTGGAAGTTCAGTATCTGGTGAAAAATAAAAATAAAGTCAAGACCATTCGTTATGTGAAAAGTTTGCTGACAACTGAGAATCTAGCTGACGCCCAGTCGGGAATTCGTAAAGGGGCCAAGCGGCAAGAACAGCTAGTCGCACTATTAGTAGAACATTCTGCCCAGCCCACTTCTTTTTACACGGAGCAGGGAATTTCGACAGCTGTGTTGAATCAGGGAGCTGAGAATGGTTGGTTATCATTTGAAGAAGTCGAAGCCTATCGTGATCCTTATCAGCATCGTGATTTTGAACAGACCTATGCATTAGCTCTGAACCAAGAGCAACAGCAGGCAGTCACCGCGATTCTAGAAGCAGAAGCACAACAACAATCTAGGGTCTTTCTTCTGGAAGGAATCACCGGTAGCGGTAAGACGGAGGTTTATTTGCAGACGATTGCGTCGCTTTTGAAAAAAAATAAGACAGCGATCATGCTAGTCCCTGAGATCGCTTTGACCCCGCAAATGGTCGAACGTTTTAAAAGTCGTTTTGGTGAAGCGGTGGCGGTGCTACATAGTGGCTTGTCGCAAGGTGAGAAATATGATGAATGGCGTAAGATCGAACGAGGAGAATCGCAAGTCGTTGTCGGTGCTCGTTCGGCGATCTTTGCCCCATTGAAAAATATTGGTGTGATCATTGTCGATGAGGAACATGAAGCTTCTTATAAACAGGATGAAGCTCCTCGTTATCATGCAAGAGATTTAGCAATCTGGCGAGGTGCATACCATCAGTGTCCAGTCTTACTAGGGAGTGCCACGCCCTCTTTGGAGTCACGTGCTCGTGCCCAAAAAAATGTCTATCATTTGCTCCAGCTTAGTCAACGAGCCAATCCGAACGCGAACTTGCCGAGTGTCGAAGTGATCGATTTAAAGGACGAATTTGCGCAAAAAAATACGAGCACCTTCTCTCGGGTTTTACAAGAGAAGATCGCTGATCGATTGGCAAAAAAAGAGCAGACGGTCTTATTGTTGAATCGCAGAGGCTATTCTTCCTTTGTGATGTGCCGTGACTGTGGCTATGTGCTACCCTGTCCGAACTGTGATATTTCTTTGACGCTACATATGGATACGAAAACGATGCGTTGTCATTATTGCGGACACGAGGAAGGCATCTCTCACCGCTGTCCAGACTGTGGAGGCAATAAGATTCGCTATTATGGAACCGGGACGCAAAAAGTAGAAGAAGAGCTACAACAACTGTTTCCGGAGGCTCGAATCTTACGGATGGATGTCGACACGACCCGTAAAAAAGGGGCCCATGAACGGATCCTGCAAACTTTTGGAGCAGGTAAGGCGGATATTTTATTAGGAACCCAAATGATTGCGAAAGGCTTGGATTTCCCCAATATCACCTTAGTAGGGGTATTGAATGCTGATACCGCACTGAATCTTCCGGACTTTCGTTCAAGTGAACGGACCTTTCAGCTGCTGACTCAGGTCAGTGGACGGGCAGGACGAGCAGAGAAAGCCGGCGAGGTCATTATCCAAACCTTCAATCCAGAGCATCATGCGATCGTATTGGCTCAGACACAAGATTATGAACAGTTTTACCAAAGAGAAATGTTTATCCGCCATCAAAGCGGTTATCCACCCTATTATTTTACAGTCAAGATCAACTGTAGCCATCCAGAGGAACAACTGGCTGCTAAGCGAATGTATCAGATCACCCAACAGCTGAGAGAAGTCCTCAGTCCACAAAGTATTTTGCTGGGGCCGATTCCAAGTGGTGTCGCACGAATCAAAAATCGCTACCACTATCAGTTGATCATCAAATATAAAAAAGAACCTGAATTGTCCCGTCTGTTACGTGATATCCTGGAGAGTAGTCAAAAGGATCAGCGACAAGGACTCTATGTATCGCTCGACAATGAACCATTGAATTTTATTTGACACGATGAAGAAAAATTTTAAAAGACATATAGGAGAAATTTATGCGCTATCCAATTATTATTCACCCAGATGACAAGCTGCGAAAACCTTGCGAGCCAATAACCGTCGTAACCGATGAGCTGGTTCAATTGCTCGATGACATGTATGAAACGATGATCGCCCATGACGGGATCGGGATCGCGGCACCGCAGATCGGCAAAAATATTCAAGTAGCGGTGATCGAGATCGAAGAGGGAGACCGCTTTGAATTGATCAATCCGGTGATCCTTGAAGCCAAAGGAGCTGAGGTCGATGTGGAGGGTTGCCTAAGTATCCCTCATGTCTATGGCACAGTAGAACGAGCCGATGAGGTCACCGTGCGTTACTTTGACCGTGAAGGCGAAGAGATGGAAGTCCAAGCCTTTGGTTATCTGGCAAGAGCTTTTCAGCATGAGATCGACCATTTGCAGGGACAACTATTCACCGATAAAATGATCAAAAAAATTCCAGAAGATGAACTGGAAACGTATATGGAGGAACATGCCAATGACTAAAGTTGTATTTATGGGAACCCCACAGTTTTCAGTTCCTATTTTAGAAGGACTGGTGGTAGCAGGCTACGAGGTCCAGGCAGTAGTTACTCAGCCGGATCGTCCAGTGGGGCGTAAAAGAGTCATTACCCCTACGCCTGTAAAAGAAGCTGCTTTGCGCTTGGAGATTCCTGTGCTGCAGCCGGAAAAAATCTCTGGTTCTCCTGAAATGGAGCAGATCAGAGACTTACAGCCAGAGATTATTGTGACGGCTGCTTTTGGTCAATTTTTACCAGAAAGTTTGTTGCAAGTCCCAGTTCACGGAGCCATCAATGTCCATGCCTCACTCTTACCCAAGTACCGCGGTGGGGCGCCAGTCCATTACGCGATTATGGAAGGGGATCAGGAAGCAGGCGTGACCATCATGGAAATGATCAAAAAAATGGACGCTGGTGGTATTTATTCTCAAGGAAAATTACCGATCACACGACAAGATGATGTAGGAACGATGTTTGACAAGCTAAGTTTGCTGGGGAAAGAATTATTGTTAGAAACTTTGCCTAAAATTTTGGAGGGATCGCTGAAACCGATCCCTCAAGAAGAAGCGAAGGTGACTTTTTCACCAAACATCACACGAGAGCAGGAAGCCATTGATTGGAACAAGACCGCCGAGTCAATCGATCATCAGGTTCGCGGCATGCGTCCGTGGCCGATTGCCTTTACGATGTATCAGGAGCAACGTTGGAAATTATGGGCAGTGACGCCACTGGAAGAAAAGACCGATGAGGCTCCAGGAACGATCATTCACCGAGGAAAAAAAGAATTATGGATCGCTTGCGGCGAAGGCACTGTTTTAGCGGTCAACGAATTGCAGCCAGCAGGTAAAGGTAAACAAGCGATCGCGGCCTTTTTGAACGGCTCTGGCCAACAAGTCGCAGTAGGACAGCAGGTGGGATAAAATGAAGAAAAATACGAAAAAAACGGTCCGTTATGTGGCTTTGAGAGCCTTAGAAAGAATCGATCAAGGCGGAGCTTACTCTAATCTGCTGCTACGGGAGCTGATCGAAAAAAGTCGGTTGAGCGACAAAGACAGTCGTTTACTGACGGAGCTAGTCTACGGAACCTTGAGTCGTCAAAGATTATTGGCATTTTATATTCAACCATCTATCGTGAAAGCTAAAAAAGTCGATGATTGGGTCAAACTGTTGCTGGAGCTTTCCTTGTACCAGTTGCTTTATTTGGATAAAGTACCTAGTCATGCCGTCTTGAACGAAGCCGTTGAGATTGCTAAGGCACGAGGAAATGAAGGAATCGGCAAGTTTGTTAATGGTGTTTTGCGAAACATCCAACGTCAAGGGGTACCTTCCTTAGAAACAATCAAAGATCCAATAGAACGCTTGAGTCGTGAGATCAGTCTACCGAAGTTTTTGACGAAAAAATTGGTGGCGGAGATTGGGGAAGAAGAGACACGCAAACTAGGCTTGTCTTTGTTTGAACCCAGCCATATCAGTTGTCGGGTTGATACCCGCAAGATCACTCGAGAAAAAGTGTTGGAGATCTTGGAGGAAGAAGGGATCGAAGCTCGAAAAAGTGAGGTCTCTCCTTATGGAATCATTGCTGACAGAGGATACATTGCCGGTAGTAGCTTGTTCACTTATGGCTTGATCACGATCCAGGATGAGAGCTCCATGCTAGTAGCTCCAGCTTTGCAGATCGAAGCAGATCATAAGGTATTGGATGCTTGCGCCGCTCCAGGTGGGAAAACGACACATATCGCAACGTTTTTAGATCCAGCAGTTGGTGGGAAGGTCACTGCACTGGATATCCATGCCCACAAGACAGCCTTGATCGAGGAAAATGCCAAACGTCTGCAGGTAGTCGACGTAGTTGAAACGAGAACCTTAGATGCTCGTGAAGCAGGAACTGCTTTTGCGGAAGAGTCCTTTGATCGAATCTTAGTGGATGCTCCTTGCTCAGGTATGGGTCTGATGCGTCGCAAACCGGATATCAGATACAACAAAAAACCAGAAGATTTTCAAAAGCTACCTGTTATCCAGTTAGATATTCTGGAGAGTGTCGCACCTGCTTTAAAGCCTGGCGGATTGTTGGTTTATAGTACCTGTACCTTTGCTCCGGAAGAAAATCAAGAGGTCGTCGCTGCTTTTTTGGAAAGACACTCTGATTTTTCTCTAGTAGAAGTCCCTGTGGGTAACGTGGTACAATCAAGTATCGAGAAAAACATGCTGACGATCTATCCGCAACAATATATGACAGACGGATTTTTTATTAGCTGCTTACGGAAAAAATGATGAGGTGAAGGATATGGAAATTCATTATCAGACGGATGTAGGAAAAAGGCGTAATACTAACCAGGATTACGCGTCTGTGTTTACCAACCAAAAAGGCTTTATACTGGCTTTGCTGGCTGACGGCATGGGTGGTCATCGTGCGGGCGATGTCGCTAGTCATGATACAGTGGAGGAATTGGGAAGTAAATGGCAGGCATCCGATATTGCTGATAGCGAAAAAGCTGCACAATGGCTGATCCAGCATATTCAGGAACAGAATACGACGATTTTTGAACGAGGACAAGCCAATCCTGATTTGAATGGTATGGGAACGACCTTGGAAGCTGTTGCTTTATTCGATGATCAGTTTACTTTAGCTCATGTAGGTGACAGCCGCACGTATTTGTTGCGAGACAAAGAATTGATTCAATTGACAGAGGATCATTCTCTGGTAAACATTCTGGTCAAAACCGGCGAGATCACTAAAGAGATGGCTGCCAATCATCCCCGCAGGAACGTGGTCACACGCTCGATTGGGATGCCGGGAGCGGTCGAAGTGGATGTGGTCACACATTTCTCTGCTAGCCAGGATCGTTTGATCCTTTGTTCTGATGGACTGACGAACATGGTTGATGAACAAACGATCCAAACTTATATAGAAACAAGTTCTTCCCTTGAGGAAGCAGTTCAGCGATTGATCACAGCTGCGAATGAAAATGGCGGCGTGGATAATATCACTGTCTTGTTGATAGACCTTGGAGGTGTCACTCAATGATAGAGAGCGGGAAAAAATTAAGCGGCCGTTATTTGATTTTGGGAAGTATCGGCAGTGGTGGTATGGCAAATGTATTTTTGGCGAGAGATTTGATTTTGGACCGAGAAGTGGCTGTAAAAGTTTTGCGATATGACTTTCAGGACGATAAAAATGCGATTCGTCGTTTTCAGCGGGAAGCCTTGGCGGCAACTGAGCTGGTGCATCCGAATATCGTTTCTGTCTACGATGTTGGCGAAGAAGACGGCATGCAGTATTTAGTCATGGAATATGTCAAAGGGATGGATCTGAAGCGTTACATCCAGACCAATTACCCCATGTCTTACGAGGAAGTCGTCGATATTATGCAGCAGATTCTTTCCGCTGTGGCTCTGGCACATCAGCATCGCATCATTCATCGGGACTTGAAGCCACAAAATATTTTGATGAACGAAGACGGTGTCGTGAAGATCGCTGACTTTGGGATCGCGATCGCTTTGTCTGAGACTTCAATCACACAAACCAATACGATGCTAGGTTCCGTACACTACTTGTCTCCGGAACAAGCACGAGGCAGTATGGCGACTAGTCAATCAGATATCTATGCATTAGGGATCATTTTGTATGAGATGTTAACGGGACACGTTCCCTTTGATGGCGAGTCAGCGGTAACTATCGCGTTGAAGCATTTTCAAGATGAGATCCCCTCTATTCGACCTTATAATAAGGATTTGCCGCAGTCCTTGGAAAATGTTGTGTTGAAAGCAACAGCCAAAGAGACAGCTGATCGTTACAAAACAGCGGATGAAATGCAGGAAGATCTATCGACAGCCTTGTCACCGGATCGCTTAGATGAACCCCGTTGGGAACCTCATGCATTGGTGGCAGACGAAACAAAAGTTTTGACGCCAATTACAGAGGACACACCAATGCCTACCGCATTCAAGGAAATGCCGACACCGGAACCAGAAAAAGTTACAGAGGAACCAGAAAAGCCAGTCAAGAAAAAGAAACGCAAGCGGAGACTATTTATTCTGTTACTCGTGTTGGTCGCGCTGATTGGTGCAGGTATCTACGCGCTGACTGGCAGTCGGGGAGATGTCACGATCCCGGAAGTGCATGGGATGAGTGAAGTAGACGCTCAAGCAGCTCTGGAAGAAGTTGGGTTGACTGTGGCAGAGGAGACCGAAGAAGTTCCCAGTGAAGAGATCGAAGAAGGTCTAGTCGTTCGAACCAATCCTGAAGAAGGCACCGACGTCAAAGAAGGACGAGAGATTGTTTTATATGTAAGCTCCGGTCTGGAAACGATCGAATTGAAGGATTATGTTGGGGATCAGTATGAAGATGTTGAACGAGCATTGCTGGACTTGGGCTTTTTAAGAGCGAACATTCAAAAAGACGAGGAAAGCTCAGATGAAGTTCCAGAAGGAGAAATCATCAGCCAAGATCCAGAAGAAGGAACGGAACTGGTACCTAGCACGGCTAAAGTAAGCTTTGTGGTCAGCTCTGGACCAGAAACGGTCGAGATGCCAGATCTGGGAGGGTTGACCGAGTCAGCTGCACGTTCAGCCTTGGCTAGGGCTTCACTAGGAAACAATCCTGTTGATATGGAAGAAGAGTATAGTGATCAGCCGGAAGGAACCGTAATCGGACAAAATCCGACTTCAGGGACCGATGTTTCTATAGGACGAGAAGGAACAGCAATCACGCTAACCCTCAGTCTAGGAGAAGAGCCGGAAGAAACGGCTGATGTTCCAGATGTGGTTGGCCTCACTCAGTCGGAAGCTGACAAAGAGTTGCGAGATGCTGGCTTTAGTGTAGAACTTGTGGAAGAAGAGAGTGACAGCGTAGAACAAGGGCGTGTGATCCGGACTGATCCATCAGGAGGGACCGAATTAACCAAAGGGGAAACGGTTGAAATGGTGGTTTCCACTGGTTCCACACCAACGAAGACCTTTACCGTCAATGTCCATGCTTCCTTTGATTCAAATGGCTCTTCAGAACAGGTGATCACAGTCTGGCTAGAAGATTTGAATCATTCTTCAAAAACACAGGTCGAACAGAAAGTATTGAATAGTAACAACCAGTCGGAACAGATTTCGATTTCTGTGACGATCGAAGAAGGAGAGAGTGCAACCATCTACGCTCAAAGAGCTGGCGAAGACGAAGTCAGTCAGGAAGTAACAGGTGCGACCACTCTTCAAGTACCTTAATACAAAAGCAAAATGATAAACCAAAAGATGAAATTTTGGTTTATCATTTTTTTGTGCATACATGAACCAAGCCTTCTCCTTTCCAACTCAGAAAATTTTCGGTATAATTAAGGTCAATATTAGTCAAGGGAGGTCACGTATAAATGGGTCATCAAAATACTTCTGATTTGATCGAGGCATATTTAAAGAAAATCCTTGAAGAAAGTGAAATGATAGAAATTCGTCGTGCAGAGATGGCAGATCTATTTAACTGTGTCCCTTCACAAATCAACTATGTGATCAACACTCGTTTTACCATTCAACGAGGCTATACCGTAGAAAGTAAGCGCGGCGGTGGCGGTTATATCCGGATCGAAAAAATCCAGATCGCTAATTATCATCATTTTTTAGAACAAGTGAATCAGCTCTTTGATCAAACGATCTCAGAGAGAGATGCAGCGGCAATCATTCAGAAGTTATATGAAGAAGGTATTTTATTGAAACGAGAAGGCAATTTGTTATTGACGACAATTAGTAAAGCTGTTTTAGGAAAATCCGAAGAAGAAAACAAAATACGGGCAGAGATCATGCACGGTATTTTAGAACGATTGAGCTATGAAGACAGAGAGATGCCTTCCACTTAACTCAAACAAAGAGAAACAGAACATATAAGACTTTTAATCTATTAATGGGAGTGAATGAGATGGATGAACTATTCACACAACGGGCGAAAGCTGTCTTGGCGATCGCACAAGAAGAAGCAAAATACTTTAAACATCAATCGGTAGGATCAGAACATATTTTATTGGCACTGATCATTGAGCAAAATGGGATCGCAGGTAAGACCCTGAGAGAAATGCGGGTCAATGAAAATGATATTCGTGAAGAAATTGAACATTTGACAGGCTATGGAACAATGAAAGACTATCCTACAGGTGGTTTTCTACCATATTCTCCACGAGCAAGACAAATTTTTGCCTATGCTGGCGATGAAGCCAAACGCTTAGGCGCCCAGCAGATCGGCACAGAGCATTTACTACTGGGATTGTTGCGTGACGAAGAGATCTTAGCCTCTCGTATCATGTTGAACCTAGGGATGAGTTTAGCGAAAATGCGTCAGCTGTTGAAGAAAAAAATGGGTGTCAATCAGCCGAAAAATCCCAACAATGCTGGACGTCGTCGTTCACAGCAAAATAGACAGCAAGCACCACAAGAAGGCACGCCAACACTGGATTCTTTAGCAAGAGATTTGACGAAGCTAGCTCGAGAAAAACGTTTGGATCCAGTCGTAGGACGTAGCCCAGAAGTCAAACGTCTGATTCAGATTCTTAGCCGTCGTACAAAAAATAACCCCGTTCTTGTAGGAGAACCAGGGGTTGGTAAAACAGCGATCGCTGAAGGATTGGCTCAAAAAATCGTGAACGGCGAAGTACCGAAAGAAATGCAACAAAAACGTTTGATGATGTTAGACATGGGAGCATTGGTTGCGGGGACGAAATACCGTGGCGAATTTGAAGACCGCATGAAAAAAATCATTGACGAAATCTATCAGGATGGACAGATTATCTTGTTCATTGACGAGCTGCATACACTGATTGGTGCAGGTGGAGCAGAAGGAGCGATCGATGCTTCTAACATCTTGAAACCGGCTTTGGCTCGGGGCGAACTACAAACGATCGGTGCAACGACTCTTGATGAGTATCAAAAATATATTGAAAAAGATTCCGCTTTGGAACGTCGTTTTGCCCGTGTGCAGGTCGATGAACCAACGCCTGAAGAAGCAGAAGAAATCTTAAAAGGACTACGTTCACGCTACGAAGAACATCACGGTGTTGAGATCACTGATGATGCGTTGCATGCAGCTGTTCAGCTGTCTGTTCGCTACATCAATTCACGTCAATTGCCGGATAAAGCGATTGATTTGATGGATGAGTCTGCAGCGAAGGTCCGCTTAGACAAAACGGATGAAGCCTCAGAAACGTCTGTTTTACAAGAAGAACTATTGGCACTGTCAGAAGAAAAAGAAGCGGCGATCCGCAACCAGGATTTTGAAACAGCTGCCCGCTTGCGAGTAAGAGAAAAAGAATTGCATCAACGTCTAGCAGAAGTAACCTTTGTCGAAGTCAAAGAAGCTTCTGGTTATGAAAACAGTGTCACTTCAGAAGATGTTGCTTCTGTCGTTTCACAATGGACAGGTGTACCCTTGAAGCAAATGGAGAAAAAAGAAAGCGAACGTTTGCTGGACCTGGAAAAAATCATCCATCAACGTGTCGTAGGGCAGAGTGAAGCCGTTCAGGCAGTTTCTCGTTCGATCCGCCGGGCACGAAGCGGATTGAAAGATCCAAACCGTCCAATTGGTTCCTTCATGTTCTTGGGCCCAACTGGTGTTGGTAAGACAGAACTAGCCAAAGCCTTGGCAGAAGCGATGTTCGGCAGTGAAGATGCCTTGATTCGCGTGGATATGTCAGAATTTATGGAAAAATATAGTACCAGCCGTCTAATCGGTTCTCCCCCAGGCTATGTCGGTTACGATGAGGGTGGACAGCTGACAGAAAAAGTTCGATCAAAACCTTACTCAGTTATTTTGCTGGATGAAGTAGAAAAAGCCCATCCAGATGTCTTCAATATCCTGCTACAAGTCTTGGATGACGGCTATTTGACAGATTCTAAAGGGCGTCGCGTGGACTTCCGTAACACAATTTTGATCATGACGTCAAACATCGGGGCAACAGAGCTTCGCGAAGAGAAGAATGTTGGTTTCAATGTTGTGGATGCCTCAAAAGATCATGCGGTCATGCAAAAACGGATTTTGGAAGAGTTGAAAAAAGCCTACCGTCCAGAATTTTTGAACCGGATCGATGAAACGGTCGTCTTCCGTTCACTGGATCAAAGTGAGATCCATGAGATCGTGAAGATCATGAGTCGTTCAATCATCAAGCGCTTGGCAGAACAAGATATCCAATTGAAGATCACTCCGGCTGCCTTGGATGTTATCGGTAAAGCTGGCTTCGACCCAGAATATGGGGCGCGTCCAATTCGACGAGCATTGCAAAAAGAAGTGGAAGATCGTTTGAGTGAAGCCTTGCTTTCTGGTCAGATCCATTTAGGTAATCAAGTCACGATCGGTGCTTCTAAGGGAACGATCACCTTGAATGTGAGAGAACCAAAAGAGAAGAAGGTATTACAAAACGCATAGATCCTTCAAGATCGAGACAAAGACAAATCAGTTAAATTGAGAAAATCCAAAGCAGATAGTGCGAACTTCTGCTTTGGATTTTTTGTCTTTTTAACCAGTAGACCAGGTTTTATTAGATTCGCTTCACTACACAACGAAGGCTGCTTTTGTCGACCGTGAGACAGACTTGAGCCTAAAGTCTCAAGTCTGCCAAGCTTCAAACTGAGACTAATCGCTTAAGCGACCAGTCTCAGTAATTCACATCGGCTCTTCAACACGGTGACGTCGCAGTCTTGTTGTTTCGTTCCGCTAAGATTAAAAGAAAAAATTTCTCTGGTTTTATAATCATGAAGGTGATCAACGATTGAAAGATCTGCTTTAGCACAAGGGAGAGAAAGGTTTGTGTTATTACTGCGCTTAGAATTCACATTGAAGAGTGCCAGTCCCACTCTGCCAGTCCTACTTACTAGGATCTTTAATGTGGCATTTCGATCAAACTAATATTTTGTTCTTTAGAATCTTTAATCCCTAAAAAAAAATAAACTTGAGTAGTATCAGGTTGATCTCGTAATTGAGAAAAGTTGGCTAAAAAGTGTCAGTCAATAAAACATAATTTCTAAACTTTTGACTGCTGTTTACTACATAGAAATATTGAATAGATACAGATATATCTGTAAAACTGATCTTCTGAAAGGACTGTGTGATTGGAATTAGCGATCAGTTTAAAGCAAGCGGCTTTGGAAATCCTCCATAAAAAAACAGCTTTTGAGAATCTTGTGATAGAAGAAAGGTATCAGTCGGATGATTGACACTGTCTAGCCAACTACCGTACACTGGTGCCTATATCAAAGAGAGACATGGCTAGTTGTAGACACCCTGTAAAGACGAAAACCAGTCTAGAAAGCAGGAGGAAAAAACAGCTTCAAGGGTTCGCTTGTGAGTAAGAGAGCAAGCGGTGATCCTTTTATGAAGAGATGTTTAATGAAGGAGGACCAAATGAATAAAAAGGAACGATTCAATCAGGTGCTGTCAGGAGAAGCTAGTCAGTATCCGCTAGTAAGTAGTTGGCATCATTTTTTAGAGGCAGAGTATGAGGCGGAGGCTTTGGCTGAGGCAACGATTCAATTTGCACAGGAACACGATTGGGATTGGATCAAGATCAATCCTCGCGCTGTCTATCTTGCTGAAGCATTTGGAAATGTGTACGATCCTGATGATTATCGCGACGTATTTCCCAGACAGTTACAGCAACGCATTCAAACACCCGCTGATGTGTGGCAGGTGCCGATAGTCGAGGCGGCAACTTCTGCGCCATTACAAGAGCAGTTGCAAGCGGTCAAACAGATTCGTAGTGCCTTGCCAGAGATGCCACTGGTTCAAACACTTTTTTCACCTTTGACGATCCTTTTATTTTTAACAGGAAATACTTCCTACGTGAATCAAACGATGTATGGCAGTAACGCACCTCTCGATGTGAAAAAATTACTGGAAACCGAAGGCGCAGGTGTTCATCAGGCATTGGATCATATCACAGAGACGATGATCGACTATCTCAAAGAGTTAGAGAAGAACGGGATAGATGGGGTTTTCTATGCCGTGACCGGCACCGCAAATGAAGAATTATTTGCCAAAGAAATCTTCGATGAATTTTCTTTGCCTTATGATTTGCGAGTTCTAAAGGCTGTTGCAGGCAAACGATTGCTTCATACTTGTGGCGAATTTTCTCAGCCGGAACGTTTTGATGACTACCCGGTTGACGGAATCAGTTGGGATACTTATGCAAAAGGCAATCCGGATTTGTCGGTTCCGTTAAAAAAAGTCAAGATCGGTGGTCTGGATCATCAGTTGTTTGGGCAAGATAAACGAGAAACGATTCGGCAGCAAACGGATCAGGCATTGAAGCAAATGGAGGGCGTACCCTTTTTATTGACGCCAAACTGCGCCGTGCCAGTCAACGTGACGCCGGCTGAATTACAAGATATCAAAGAAAATGTGGAGAGAAAGAGGGAAAAGAGATGAAAAAATACCTGATTGGATTAATGGGATTGTCCTTGTTTGCGTTGAGTGCTTGCGGCTCAGGAACGACCCAAGTAGAAGAGGATAAAAATATCGTTGTTGGTTTTGGTGTAGGAACCTATGAAGAGCAATTTCGACAAGGAATCTTGCCGATTTTGGAAGACCAAGGCTATAGCGTTGAGATCAAGACACTAGGACATAACAACCAGGTGAACCCAGCGATGGCAGATGGTTCGATCGATGTTAGTATCTTCCAGAGTATTGCCTACATGGAAGGAGTCAATGACGAATTGAACATTGACATGACAGCAATCGCTTTTGCACCGAGCGCTCCACAAAGTCTACACTCTGAAAGACACACCTCCTTGGAGGAAGTAAGCGATGGAACGACCGTTGCTTTGCCAGATGATCCAGTCAACCAAGAACGTGCCGTACGTATTTTAGAAGATCTTGGCTGGGTAATAGTGGATGAAGATGCGGGAACGATCGACTTTGATGTCAGCCAAGTTCATCCAGGGGATTATGATATCGACTTCAAGATTTTGGATCCGGCGCAAATCCTCGTTTCTTTACCGGATGTGGATTATGGCGTGATCAACGGAAACTATATTGCCGATTCAGACAAAAAATTGACAGACAGCTTAAAAATTGAAAATACACCGGAAGAGCATCGCATCATTGTTTCGATTTTAAAAGAAAATGAAGACACACAATGGGCCCAAGATGTCAAAGCAGCTTACGAATCACAAGAATTTGAAGACTATATTTTGTCGCAAGAAACATACGATGGCTTTATTTTTCCGGAAGCATGGGAAAATAATTAAGGGAGAAAGACGATGACTAAACGAATTCATTTTATCGGTGGTGGACAAATGGTCGAAGCGATCATCCGCCCATTATTAGCCAAACAAATCGTTTCAAAAGAACAGCTGACAGTCGCAGATATCAATACGTCACGAAATGTCTACCTGCAAGAGACCTATCAGATTCAAGCGCAGGCAGAGCAGGAGGAAGCCCTTCAGCAAGCCGACATTCTCGTGATCGGAGTTCGTCCGCAAGATGATCTGGCTGCCGTAGCTCAGGAGTTGCAGCAAAGCAAACCAGAAGCCGTGATCGTTTCGATCGTAGCGGGTGTCACGATCGAAAAATTGGAAGCCTTGCTAGGTGTTCCCCGGAGTATCGTTCGGGTCATCCCCAATACTTTGACAGACACTGGCTTAGGGTACAGTGGGGCTTCTCTCAATGAGTTGGCGAAACAGGAAGAGGTAGACTTCTTCCTGACTGGCTTTGGCAAGGTCATGTATGTGGAAGAACGTTTGATCGATGTCTTCACAGGCTATGGCGTTGCCGGTGCCAACTATGTGTATTATTTTATTGAATCTTATGCAGATGCCGGTGTGCTTGCCGGTCTGCCTAGAGAGCAGGCCTGGACGATCGCACTGGAGAACACGATTGGTGCGATCGCGATGCTGAAACAAACAGGAAAACATCCACGAGAATTATTGGACATCAATAATTCTGCTGGCGGTGTGGGCATCCATGCGCTGTACGAATTGAATGCCTCTGATTTTGCTGCCGGATTGCAGCGCAGTGTCCTGCGCGCTGTTCAGCGGACGACAGAACTAGGAGCAGAGTAAGGAGGAGAAATTGATGGCGAGTATTAAATGGGATCATACGGTACATTATGTGAATGATTTGGATCAAGCCATCCAAACCTTTCAACAAGCGGGATTGGTCGCTGCATTTGGTGGTCAGCACACAGACTGGGGCACGCACAATGCTCTGAGTTATTTTGATTTGTCTTATCTTGAATTTTTGGGAGTAGAAGATCCTGAGTTAGCCAATCAAGCAGACCCGCAGCATGTCGTGGTTCAGGATGCGGTCAAGCATTTGCCGCAAGAAGAAATCTTAAGTCGAGTGGCTTTGCGAACAGACGATATCGAAGCATTAGCAGCCCAATTAAAAGAGCGCGGCGCCGATCTTTCTGAGATCTTTGACGGGAAACGTCACGATGCCGAGGGAAATTTGATTGAGTGGCGTATGCTTTCTATCTTAGGAGATATAGACAGCTTGCCCTATCCTTTTGTTATCCAGTGGGGAGGAACAGAGGATCAACGCCGGAAACAATTAACCGAGGCGAAGGTGATCCAACAACACCCAGCCGGAGAATTGGCAATCGTACGTGCTGTTTTTGAAGTGGCTGATCCAGAAAAGGTGATTCAACAGTGGCAGCAGCTCTTTGGATTCCAGCAAGTTGAGATCAATGGAGAAGAAGCGCTTGAAGTAGGTAACCAGTCCTTTGTCTTTACCACGGGACCCGCCAATCGTCTGCAACAAATCGTTTTTGAAGGCAGTCCAGCTTTGAAAGGGAAACAGCTGACGATTGGTCAAGGAACCTATCTGTTTCAATAAAGTGTCTCAATTAGCCTCATTTGCAACAAAGGTTGGTTTTTGTTAAGGTAATAAAAAGCCCTTTGAATAAGCGATGAGGTGAAAGCAAATGATTTATCGGGACAAAAAATGGCTACTAGTGATGTATTTTTTTTATATGGCTATACTGATTGCCGGAACGTATGTATTTGGGAAACAAGCCTTGTCAGGTCGCCCCTTGTATTATTTGGTCCTGCTGTTGTTATGGTTAGGTGTAGCTAAAAATATCTGGATTCTTGAAAAAAGACGAAGAGGAAAATAAACGAACACCCTGCAAATTTTTGCAGGGTGTTCTTGCTTTGTTTACAGAACAGCAGCGATCGATGAATCGATGATCAAATGATCGATCACGTTTTTTTTCAACAATTTTTGGATACTTTCGGCTTTCTCTACACCAGAGGCAACCACGACGACTTCCGGTATTTTTGCCAGATCCTGTAGACGGATACCGATCATTTTCTGAGAGAAGTGGGTATCGACGGACTCGCCTTCTTCATCGAAAAAGGTGGTCAGCAGATCACCAACGACGTTTTTTTCTTGCATCTCTGCTCGATCATCGTCACTAAAATAACCTAATTCCTGATAAGAAGAAGATTCGATTGGATTGCCCATACTGACGATCGCCATTTCAACTTCTTTGCCTTTCTGGATGATATCCGCAATAAATTTGGATTTTTCAAAGGTTTGTTTCATCTCGACACTTTCTGCCACGGCCGGTGCATAAAAATAATCGACCTTGCAATTGTATTTTTGCGACAGGATAAAGGCAAGATGATTGGAATGAGTCTTGACATCAGAGACATCGACACCGCCAATCAGCGGCACAATGGCAAGCTGTTCAAAATTTCGATAGCTGGCGGCTTCAACGAATTCAAGAAGCGTCGTTCCCCAACCGATGCCTAGGCGTTTGATGTTGGGTAATTTGTCTTCAATAAAGGTCGCACAAAGATTGCCGACCGCTTCTTTGTTCTCGTGTGCTGAACCACTGGCTGAAGAAATCATCACAGAGTTTAGCGCATATTTTTTAGCAAGCCGATCCTGCTGTTCAAAATTCATGATCTCTGAATCTTGGATGGAGATCTTGACGATGCCACGGTTGACCGCTTCTTTCAGCATCGCTGCCACAGTCGGTCTGGAAACACCAAGCTGTTTGGCGATTTCTGTCTGATTCACGTTCTCTTTATAATAAAGCAAAGCTGCACGGACCAAGGATTTGTCACGGGAATTCATGAGGTTCACCTACTCTTACTTTTTGAGATCAAAGGTATTATAACACGAAAAGTCATTTTTACATATGGTAAATAGATTTTCATTTGCTAATAAATAGCTTGACATTCAATGATGGAAGCGTTATGCTTTTCGTATCAAATGTAAAGTTATTTTACTAATGTAAAAGGAGCTGCGGAAATGAAAATCAAGAGTCCATTTTTTTGTTTTAATCCCAAGTCGTATTTTTATGGTGAAAAGTTACTGGCATTAGCAAAAAAGGCCGATGAGCTGGCAGAGAAACTGCCACATTTGTCTGTTTTAATGACTGCTCCCTACGCTGATCTATCAACGATCGCCAACAATACGAAGCACCTTATCGTTACCGCACAGCATATGGACGGAATCGATCCTGGTAGAGGCATGGGTGCTGTATTACCGGAGTCTTTGTATCAGGCAGGTGTTCGTGCGGTCTTTTTGAATCATGCTGAGCATGCGATGACCTTTTCTGAACTGGTACAGGCAATTCGAAAAGGCAAAGAGCTAGGGATCCAAACGATCGTCTGTGCAGATTCACTGGAAGAAGCTCGCAGTATTGCTTTGTTGAAGCCAGATGTTTTGCTTTGCGAACCAACAGAGCTGATCGGAACAGGTCAGACTAGTGACGATGACTATATCCAAAAAACCAATGAAGCAGTCAAAGGGATCGATCCTGAGATCCTTGTTTTGCAGGCAGCTGGTATCAGCAGTGCAGAGGATGTTTATCGAATGATCCAAATGGGTGCTGACGGAACCGGCTGTACCAGTGGCATTACTGAGGCAGACGATCCAGAGGAAACACTGGAGCAAATGGTAATGGCGGTCAATCAGGTCTATCAAGAAAGGTTCGAGGCAGAAAAATGAAAATCGAGCATCGAACGATCGAAGTAGAATCAAATGGCAGAAGAGTCACCTATCAAGACATCACGGAAGAAGTCAAAGAGCTGATCCGAGAAGCCGGTGTCAGAGATGGCATGTGTATCGTCAGCTCACAACATACGACTTGTTCAGTCATTTTTGAAGAATATGTCCATGACAAAGATTGGAATGGCGATGAACTGCTGCAAGTGGATCTCAATCGGATTTTGGATAAAGTCATCCCGCGACAACTGACAGAGTCGGACTACTTGTACCCAGGTCCGGAACACGTAGCGTTTTTAGAAGAAATCTCCAAGCAAACACCGGAATATCCCAATGATCCGGCAACGATCTTGAATGCAGACGCTCATATTCGGGCAAGTCTGTTTGGTTCCAGCCAGACCTTGATCATCAAAGACGGGGAACCCTTGATCGGTTCGGTAGGTTATATTTATTTTATCGACTGGGATCAAAACAGAAAACGGAAGCGTAAATGTAATCTAATGATGATGGGAAATTAAGGAGGAGAAATCATGCTAGTCACATCCAAAGAATTGTTCCATCAGGCGCAAACCAACAACTATGCGATCCCAGCACCTAATTTTATTGATGTGGAATCGATGAAAGCCTATTTGGAAGTAGCGGAAGAGCTGCAGGTACCAATCATTCTGGCTTTAGCTGAATCGCATTTAGACTTGATCTCTCTGGAAGAAGCAGCCCTAAACGGAAAATATTTTGCGGAAAAGGCTTCTGTTCCGGTCGTTCTTCACTTGGATCATGGGATGACACCGGAAGTGATCAAAAAAGCAGTTGACCTAGGTTTTACCTCGGTGATGATCGATGCATCTCAAGAGGAATTTCAAGTGAATGTAGACAGAACTAAGGAGATCATCGCCTATGCACACGCGAAAGGAGTCGTTGTTGAAGCGGAGATCGGACATGTGGGTTCAGGAGAAAACTACGAAAACCACGAAGAAACCGATTCTCAATACACGACATTAGAAGATGCCTTGCGTTTTATTGAAGAAACAGCGGTTGACTCACTAGCAATTTCTATCGGTACCGCCCATGGTATTTATCAAGGGATTCCGGAAATCAACTTTGATCGCCTGCATGAAATCGCACGATCGGTCAAGACACCTTTAGTTTTGCATGGCGGTTCTTCTACAGGAGATGTCAAGCTAAAACGTTGTGCTCAGGAAGGAATCAGCAAGATCAATATTTTTTCTGATCTATTGCAGGCCGCCTATTCGAAAGTTAATGAGACAACACCGAAAGATTATTTACAGATCAAGCAGGTAGCCAAAGAAGGAATGCAAACTTGCTTGAAGCATTATTATGGTGTGTTTGAAACAGCTACACAAAAATAGAGGAAACCGAGGGGATACTTAGGTGATTCCCTCGGCACAATAAAAATCCTGAACTGGTAAACATCCGTTCAGGATTTTTTGATTGGTAGAAAAACGTATTATTTAAACTCTTTTGTTTCCTGCAGTGTGCCATCCATTTTATAGATTTTTAAGCAGCTCTGCTTGTTTTCAGCGATATCGCTTCCTCGTGCAATGGCTTCTTCTTTCGTCGCTAAACGATCACTTGCGCGCTGTGCCCCTTCAGAGAGGACGAGCCACTCT
The DNA here is from genome assembly GCF_053760925.1 of Enterococcus olivae. Classification (NCBI taxonomy): domain Bacteria; kingdom Bacillati; phylum Bacillota; class Bacilli; order Lactobacillales; family Enterococcaceae; genus Enterococcus; species Enterococcus olivae. The sequence continues at coordinate 47,411 of NZ_JBSMVT010000003.1, read as the reverse complement.
TTTTCATCGGGATCAAATTTGACCAAGACCGCAGCATTCAGTAAACGAGCTTTCTCTGGATCGTGATCATGAGAGTCTGTTTTTCTTGGATTTTTTTCATCCGCAAAGCTTTGCCGTTCTTGCTGTGTGACATTGCTGATCCATTCCTTTGCCTGACTGATGGCGATCGGGATCGCTCGGTCTTCTGGATAGTCATCTGCCAGTAAAGCATTTCCGATCTCAATGGCTTTCTTTCGGGTCAAGTCCTCCAGATTCTTCATTGAAGCGGGGTAATCCTGCATATTCCAAGGCATAAGTACGCTCCTTTCTATTCAACAAGGCATCATTGCTTCTTCTTTCAGTGTAACAAAAAATTTTTTGAATGGAAAATGAAGTCCGTTACTTACAAATAGTAAGCATATTTATTGGCTTTTTGAAAAAATCCGTTATAGTTGAAGTAAGAAGAAGAGAGAAGGAGCAAAAAAATGACGATAGATATTGAAAATTTAATATTCGGATTAGATACCTTTGGAGATATTGCGTATCATGAGGAAACCCAGGAACGAATGAGTGATGAAGAATCTTTGCGAATGATCATTGAAGAGGGAAAATTAGCGGATGAATTGGGCATTGATGTGATCGCGTTGGGCGAGCATCATCGGAAAGAATATTCGATCGCTAGTCCAGATACTGTTTTGGCAGCATTGGCGATGGTAACAAAAAATATTATACTGGGAACCGGTGTAACCGTCTTGAGTTCGGATGATCCTGTTCGTGTGTACCAACGCTTTGCAACGGTGGACGCTTTGTCAAATGGGCGTGCTCAGGTGATGCTTGGTCGTGGTTCTTTTACGGAATCTTTTCCGTTGTTTGGTTATGATCTGCGGGATTACAATGAACTATTTGAAGAAAAGGCAGCTTTATTCAATGAGTTGCTGAAAAATGAGCCGGTGAATTGGAAAGGTCGTTTTACGCAATCTCTGGACAATGTCCAGGTTTATCCTAAAATGACTAAGCGACTGGACGTTCAAGTGGGTGTTGGCGGTTCGCCGGATTCGATCATTCGAGCCGCTAAATATGGTTTTCCAGTCATGTTGGCGATCATTGGTGGGGATCCCAAACGTTTCAAATCATATATCTCCTTGTATCAGCGGGCGGCAGCTCAATTTGGTCAGCCCTTACATCCGCTGGGCATGCATTCACATGGAGTGATCGCAGATACGGATGAAGAAGCCCGCGAGATTGCTTGGAACTATGTGAAAAAATCGATGGACCAGATCGGAAGAGAACGTGGCTGGTCAGCGATGGATCGAGAACGTTTTGAATTTGAGATCGAGTCAGGTTCCTATTATGTAGGCAGTCCAGAAACGGTTGCTCGAAAGATCGCTCATGTCATGCAAGCATTGGGTGTGCAACGCTTTGATTTTGTTTATGGTGCTGGAGGGCAAATGCAAAAAGACCGTTTCCGTACGATTCAGCTGTACGGTGAAAAAGTGATCCCACGAGTCAAAGAAATTCTAAGAGGTGAATGAGATGACGAAACCAGTCTTGGGCATTTTAGGTGCAGGAAAATTAGGAACCACATTGGCACGCTTAGCTGTGGATGCCGGATATTCGGTCATCATTGCGGGATCCGGTCCAGTGGAAAAGATCGCCTTGACGATCGAAGTACTAATTCCTGGAGCGAAGGCAGCCACGGCTCAGGAAGTTAGTGAACAAGCAGACATCGTTCTGCTTGCCCTGCCTTTGGGCAAATACCAGACGATCGCAAAAGAAGGACTGACCGGAAAAATCGTCCTAGATGCCATGAATTACTGGTGGGAAGTTGACGGCAAGGACAACATGATCTCAGATATGGTTCGTTCGTCCTCTGAAGTGATTGCAGAATTTTTACCAGAAACGCAGCTTGTCAAAGCCTTCAATCATATGGGCTATCATGATCTGGATAGAGAAGCGCGCCCGGTTGGACAAGATAACCGCAAAGCGATCGCCTATGCGACCGATCATGAAGAAGCTGGTCGGATCACGGCTCAACTCATTGATGATCTTGGCTTCGATCCCTTGTTTATTGGGGAATTGCACCAAGGAATTTTATTAGAATCCGGCAGTCCTTTGTTCGGTGCTAATCTAACGAAAGAAAAATTAAAAAGAGCAGTCGCCGCTTTTCCAGAGAGTGAATTTGGTCAAAAAGTAGCAGATAGTAGAAGTCAGTGAGTCCTTGCTGACTTCTTTTTGACGAAAGAATTTAATCCTCGGATACCATCATAATATCCTCCTGATCGCGATAGTGCGTGAAGAGTTGCTGATAAAGAAAGGGCAGCTCGGGATGCTTTTTCAATAGTGTTTCGTAATCAGGCAACAGTCGACAAAAGCTTTGTGTCAACAACTGAACTTCATTCGTCACCGTGAATCCAGATAAGGACTGAAGCTCACCGGGAAACAAGGTGGCTAAACAGTGGAGCCGATGCAACTGCGGCTGTAGCTGTTTGATAGCAAATTCGCTTAACAAGGTGTGAGCGTGTAGAGCAAAAGAAAGGGTCTCATCGATTTCCATATTCGCCCATATTGGTTCCACTCCTAGTAGTTGCTTCCATAAAAAGAGCAGGCCTCGTTCATTTAATTGGAAACGGGGAGTGAAAAACTGGTTGATATTTTTCTGACAATAGTCTTGAACGAAAAAACCTTGTCGTGTTCGTTGCTCGCTGATTTCTTGGTAGCGATGAAACAAAGCAGCTGTAGAGGGAATAACGGGTGGATCAGTGATCAAGGAGAGCTGGAAAGCCAGCCAGCGAATATGAGCCTCTTCCCCTTTTAAGGCTGGCAAGTGTCTAAAGGATAGCTCCAAATCATAAGAAGCTAAAAAAACACGCAGTTGTTTGACACGTCTTTGAAAGGTGCTCATCCCAATATGTAGCTCATGTTGAGCAGTCACGGCCGTGCAGTAAGGTTTGAGCAAAAGTTTGTTGAGTAATTGAAAACTGGCACTGCGATGGAGCAAGATACTGATAAAGAGCTGGGCATGTTCTTTGGCATAAATTCCCTTGATCTGGCTATTTGCTAAATAAAAACCAACGCCGGTCGAACGGTTCAAGGGATCCTGAGTCCAGGAACGCAGGATCCGCTGTAGGGTATTCGGCGTTTTTTTTAATAGAAATGCCACTTCCTCCAGATTACGAGGATTTTTTTCCTGTAGACAGCAGAACACTTGATAAATAGTTTTGTCTTGATTTTCTAATAGTATTTTCAACATAGGTCTCACCTCACGACTAAATTATCATGAGACGATAGTTATTCAAAAAACCATCTTGGTATAAATTGCTCCATCTTGACACGCAGCAGTCCATCTTGACAGTAAGAAAGGGCAAAATAGCTGTTAAAATCAGAAAAAGCCAAAAAATATGTCAGAAATTTGGTCAAGATGACTGTCTGGCGGTCAATAAGGAAATCATTCAGCCAAGAAGCACTAAAAAATGGCTCAAAAAAAGCCTGATGAAGAATGCGATGGAAGCATTGTTTCATCAGGCTGTTCGATTCTTAAGAGATCAAGGCTTGGTTCAAAGAGTCAAACTTCTTGTTGTGGGAAGAGACCATGGCCTGCAAATGGGTTTGTGGATCAAGATAACGTTTGATTTGGTTGATACTATTCGCGGCTTCTTGAAAGGCACTGGCCAAAAGATAGAGCTTGCCTTTTGAGTATTGGATGTCTCCGGCTGCAAACAAGCCGGGAATATTGGTGACAGTCGGTTCCTGACAGGCAAAGTAAAAATCTTGCTCTTTTTCAAATGGAAAATCGAGAGTATCGAGAAAAGAGCGGTCACGGTCATGTCCATGTTGAATCAAAAGGTGATCGGTAGGCAAGATCGTTTGATCACGAAAAACGAGTGAGATCTTATGTGTGGTTCCTTCATTGATCGTTTGGATGTCAGCATTCAGTAAAAGCTGACCTCCTTGTTTTTTAAACTGAGCAACCGGGGCTTCATGTGCTTTGAGTGCTGCTCCGCGATAGGCAATAAAGACTTCTTTAGCGAATTTGAGACACTCATTGGCATAATCGACAGCGGCATCTCCACCACCAGAAACAACGATCCGTTCCCCTTTGATTTTTTGATAATCGGGAAAGGTGTAGTAAACATGAGGCGCAGCCTCTTCAGCAACGGGTGCCGTTATTTTTTTGGGTGAGACGATACCGCCACCAACTGCAAACAAGACGGTACGACAAAGATGGATCCGTCCGTGTTCATCTGTGACGTGAAAGAGTGAATCTTCTTTCGTTACTTGTATAGCTTTGGAGCCTGTAAAAAATTGGGCATCAAAGGTCGTTGCTTGATCGATCAGGTGTTGTCGAACGTTGTGCCCTTTGGTTGGTGGCAAAGCACCGACATCCCAGACGAATTTTTCGGGATAAAAATTGATTTTACCGCCTAATGCCTCTTGTGCCTCTAAAACCGTTATTTTCAAATCTCGCAGCCCGCCATAAAAGGCTGCGTACAAACCAGCGGGACCACCGCCGATAATGACTACATCAACAATTGGTTGTTTCATAGACTACCTGCTTTCTATAAAAAATCTTTCGTAGAAAAATATGTGTATGCTAGTTCAATTGAGAATGATTCTCAATGTCATTTTATAGTAGCATGTGTTCGTTTAATTTTCAATCATGGAATCGTCCGCTTTGTGGTATCTCTAGCTTTTTTACGGGAAACAGGTATGATAGAAGAGAGGAGGTGGAGACGTGAGAGCGTTGATTTATTTTTTAGTGATCGTGTTATCCAATACGGTTGGCGCAGTTTCCGGTATGGGTGGAGGCGTGATCATCAAGCCGGTTCTTGACTTCTTTGCTTTAGATACAGTCGCAGCGATCTCCTTTTATTCCACAGTCGCCGTTTTTGTGATGTCGATCGTTTCTACTGTACGGCAAATGAGCAATGGTGTGAGTATCAAAGCAAAGATTGTAGGCTGGCTTTCCTTTGGCTCGATTTTGGGAGGAATCTTAGGAAGTACCACGTTTGAGTACGTACTGACAAGTTTTGAAAGTGAAGCAACTGTCCAGCTGCTACAGATTTTTCTGACGATCATCACACTGGTTTTTGCCTTTCTTTATTCACGCTTTGACTGGAAAAATTTCGAACTACAGGGGCTTGGCTGGTATGTGCTTTGCGGTTTGCTTTTAGGATTTTTGGCTAGTTTGCTGGGAATTGGAGGCGGACCGATCAATGTTTCTTTATTGATGCTGATGTTTGCGATGCCAATCAAAGAAGCCACGGTCTATTCGATCTGTACGATTTTTTTCTCGCAGCTGTCAAAATTAGTGACGATTGCTTTTTCGACAGGCTTTGCCCGTTATGATCTGTCAATTTTGTGGTATGTAGTAGCGGCAGCCGTTTTAGGTGGGATCTTAGGAGCAGAAGCAAGCAAATTGTTCTCATCAAAATATGTGACACTGATTTTTCAGGTGATCATTCTCGTCGTTTTAGGAATCAATATTTATAATGGAATCCGTTTGTTTCTCTGAGAACAGAACCACGTCAAAACAGCTGAAAGATCGGCTGTTTTTTTGTTTTACCAGTAGTTAAATGAAAATAACACAGCGTTCAGGCATAAAAACACCGCGTTTGGGCTATTTTTGGTTTTGGAAGCACACTTTTTGATATAATGAACCACTAGATCAAAAACAGTGAGACGGAGTTGAATTTCAATGCCAGAGCGTGAGTTGTATTTGGAAAGTTATCAGTATATAGAAAGTTTTTTTGAAGAGAAGATTTTATACAGGAAGAATTTTTTTCTGGAAAATTTACTCTCACTGACACCGAAGGAAGGCAGATCTTTGCAGTGCATCGATCATTTGCCTAAAGCAATGTCCAGCAAACTCTATTTTTATGAATTCGATTACGATAGAGACTCACCGGATCAAAAATTGCGCCAGAATTATTCGCTGTATTTGGAAAAATATCGGCGAACGCTGCTGACAATTCTGGGATATGCGGAGTGTTTGTTTATCGAATCCAGCTTTTTTGATTACCAAGAAGAAAGCTTGATGAAGTTCACCGGTGAAGCCATCGATTTTCAACTGATAGATAATCTGCTACTCTCTTCTTTGAATGAAAGAAATCAGACGATCTTTTCTTTACCTGAACTGGAACTAATCCTGCAGGTAGATTCCTTGTTCGTCACGTTTCTTTCAACGAACATTGATACATTGGGAATGATCCGAGAGATTGCCATGGTCAATGGGCTGTACGTGCATCCCTCTACCTGAGAGATTGAGCCAATAAATAGAAAAACCGATCGATACGATCAGCTGCTGTAAGCTTGATTGATACCGATCGGTTTTTTAGTCGCTGTCTGAAAAGGAGAGATGTGTCAACAAAAGCAAAAACACTAGACACACGATAAATTGGAAGATAGAAAAATTCATCGTAAGATAACCTGCAACGATCATACCCACCAAAATCAGAGTCAGCAAGCCTAAAAGGAGCTTCAACTGTTTCACATCCTTAATTAGGATCACTTTTTTCAAAAGTAGTAACAAACATTAGTGTGACAAGAGAAACGATCGCACCGACCATATAAAAGAATTGATAGTCATTGTGGATCGGACTGAGAACCGACAAGAGAATAAAACCAATGGTCATCAGATACAAGAAAATACGGATCATAGGTACCAGCCGTCATAGTGGGTTTTGTACGTGTCGACTCTGACTAGCGTTTTACCATGATAGGTTTTCGGTGGGTAAGAGAGAAATCTGTATTTTGTGAATAGAGCCTGGACCTCTACGTCTGATTCGGTAACAGTATCCGCATATCCAACAGGGGCAATATTCAGCATCAAGCCAAAGAAAAAAGCAAATAAGAACAATTTTTTCATTTGAATCATCCTTTCGTTAGTTATTGGTTCAAGGGTACTACAAAAAACGGATGAAAAACCAAAAATTGCCCAAACGTTGCTTATTTTGTCCTGAACGCTTGATTTACACGTGTAATTTGACGTGTGGAAGCCCAACAAGTCTCGCCATTTTTGAAGGTCAGCAGTCGTTTTTGTCGATCTACATCCACGATATTTTGTAGATTCACCACAAAGGACTTATGGACCCGAAGAAAATGTTCTGATATTTTTTCGATTTCAGTGATTTTTCCGTAAAATTCAACGGAGCTGTTTGCCAAGTGCAAAATCAGCTTGTGGGAGTTTGGTGAGGTCTCAATAAACATGATGCTCGCCAAATCAAAGAAACGAGTCTGTGTCCCGACCTCTAGTCGAATACGCTGGACATGTTCCTTGTTTTCGGAATTGTAATGTTTATAGGCTTGGTCCAAGGCCTCTTTGACACGTTGCTCCATTTCTTCAGGTTGATCTTTGAGAATATAATCCATGGCTTCAACTTTGTATTTGAAGGTTAGCGGAGCAAGCTCTCCATGTGTGGTAATAAAAATAATTTTTCCTTCAATACAAAGATCGCGAATTTTAGCTCCCAGCTGAATCCCATCGATATCTGAGGCCAGATCGACATCTAGAAAGTAGACACCGTACGTTTTTGTATGACTTTTCAGGTAATCTAGCAGTTCGTAGGGATCATTCGTACTCAGTGTCAGCTGCATGTCATATTCCTCGATCAAGCTGTAGCGCTGGATCAACTGTTCCAAACGAGTTCTTTGGATCAGATTGTCTTCGCAAATAAATATGTCCAACATCGCTTAACCTCCTAATATCGTTATTTTTTGGGTAAAGTGTTGTGGTGTAATCTTTGTTTCCAGTAACAGGCTAGAAGATTGACTAATGAGTTCGTCTACTGTAGACAGTCCAAGACCTCGGCTTGTTCCTTTCGTGGAAAAACCTGCTGACTTCAGCTGATGCAAAGGTTCGATCGTAGGACGAACAGTATTTTGGATCAGCAATAGGATATCAGTCTCTATTTTAAGTAGTGCAACCTCCAGCTGCCCATGCTGAAGTTGCTCCAGCTCTTCGATCGCATTATCTAGTAAGATCCCAATGATTCTCACTAGAACGACTGGATCTAACTGAGGCGGTAATGAAAAGGTGTCGCTGATCTCCAACTGAACAGAGAGGCCTTTTTCCTGTGCCAACAAAAGTTTGGTCACAAAAATGCTTCGTAAGGCTGGATCGTCGATTTTTTGTAGATCATTCAATCGCAAAAAATGATCGGAAAACAAGGTACGTGTCGGTTGGATTGATTGATGATAATACGCTTTTAGACCATCAAAGTCTTCCATCTCCAAGTAGCCTTCCAAAGACGAGAGGATGTTGATGTAGTCATGACGAAATTTACGGATCTCTAGACTTTGCTTGTTCAATTCGTCGATGTAGACCTTCATCGCCTGTTGTTCGATCGTTTTCTTTTGTGCTTCAAAGCCCAAACGCTGGTTATTTACCAGAGTATAAATACTGATGATACTAATGGTGATCATGAATAAAAATAAAAGGATAAAAACTTGTACAAAGGTCGTTCCCTGAGTTTCTGTAGGACTGAGAAGAATGTACTCAAAAAAGCTATACAACTGATAACACAAGATACTGGCAAATGCCCCGTATCCTAGGAATTGACTGACTTTTTGTGAGAGTTTGGACAGTAGATATTTTTTAGCAAGAAAGCTGACCAGACCGACAATGACCAGCATTAGCAGGATGTAGCTAAAGATCCAAAGGTCATTTCCAGAACTCATAAGGTATAGAAGTAATCGGTCAGAGTAAGGGACATGAATCGCTAGAAACTGCAAAATAAAAGCTAGAGACAAAAGGAGAAAGGTTGTACCGATCAACTGCTTCCGATTGTTCATATAAGAAAAAGTCAGTAGAATCATAAACAAGAGCAATTCGTCAATAACGGAAATATAAAAGCCCAATCGTATATAACTGAGAAGTAAAAAAACCATCACAGACAGTAAAAAAGGGTTGGTTTTTTTCAACACAGGAATGCCGTCTAAGATGATAAAAGAAACGAGTAAATAGATGATGTTGGATAAAACAAGTAAATAAAACATGGATATGCCTCCTATCGCACAAATTATAGCATGTTTTATCAGTAGGATTCTTCTAAATCAACAAAAAATAAAGCGTTTCAGCTAAAAAATAGTTCTTTAACAACGATTGATTGTCGAATCCGTGTAATTATTGGTGTGAAATAGGAAATTCTTGCATAAATGACATCGAGATACGCCAAAGAAAAACAGCTGGATAGTGTAAGGATGAATGGGGAGAGCTATTAGATTGATAAAAAGTCCTGCGTACCATTTCTCAAATTTTGTAGTATAGTGAAAGAGGAGGGGGAAAGGCAATGTTGGAATTGTTTATTTTGATGATGGAGCGTGTCGGCTTGATCATTTTATTGGCTTTTTTATTATTGAATGTACCGTATTTCAAAAAAATATTATTGACACGAGAAAGATCAGCTTCCAAGGTTCGTTTGGCACTGATTTTTGGTGTATTTGCGATTATTTCTAATTTTACCGGGATTGAGATCACACAAAATGAGATCGTTCCGAGCAATATTTTAACTTATCTTAGTAGCAATGCTTCGATCGCTAATACAAGAACACTGGTGATTGGTGTTTCCGGTCTAGTGGGTGGTCCATTTGTCGGAGGATTCGTCGGCTTGATCGCAGGAATCCATCGTGTGATCCAAGGTGCGGGTTCCGGCTTCTTTTATATTCCATCTTCACTGATTGTTGGTAGTTTGTCTGGAATTATTGGGCAGCGCTTATTAACTAAGGAACATCAATTCCCCCAGGCAAAACAGTCTGCCTTGGTAGGAGCATTGATGGAAGTCATTCAAATGCTGTTCATTCTCTTTTTTAGCGGCAGCTTATTAGAAGGGTTGATGCTGGTACGTCTGATCGCCTTGCCGATGATTCTGTTAAATAGTGTGGGAACCTTTATTTTTATGTCGATTCTAATCACCACACTCAAGCAGGAGGAGCAGGCCAAAGCGGTGCAAACCCATGACGTACTTGAACTAGCCGCAGAAACACTGCCTTATTTTCGCGAAGGCTTGAACGAGCACTCCTGTCAAAAGGTAGCTCGGATCATTCAGCACTATACCAAAACCAGTGCCATCAGCATGACGGATACCCATCAGATCTTGGCGCATGTCGGTGCGGGAGATGATCATCATATCCCTGAATTGGAAGTGATCACGGAATTGTCTCGAAAGGTTTTGCATACAGGAGAGATGACGATCGCTCGCACGAGAGAAGAGGTGGGCTGTTCACATCCGGATTGCCCGCTGCAAGCAGCGATCGTGATTCCGCTCTATGCCCATCAAAAAATCGTAGGGACTTTAAAGATGTACTTTACGAATCCCGCGCAGCTGACCCATGTGGAGGAACAACTAGCAGAAGGATTGGGCACGATTTTTTCTTCTCAAATCGAGTTGGGAGAAGCCGAGCTCCAGTCCAAGCTGTTAAAAGAAGCCGAGATCAAAAGTTTACAGGCGCAAGTCAATCCCCATTTCTTTTTCAATGCGATCAACACGATCTCTGCTTTGATGCGCAAAGATGCTGAAAAAGCACGAAAACTATTGTTGCAGCTGAGCACGTATTTCCGTGGCAACCTGCAAGGGGCGATCCAAACAACGATTCCGTTGACCCAGGAACTGGATCAGGTCAATGCCTATCTTTCTTTGGAGCAAGCGCGTTTTCCTGATCGTTACCAAGTTGAATTTGATATTGAACGAGGAACAGAACAGTGCGAGCTCCCGCCTTATGCCATTCAAATTTTGGTTGAGAACACGATCAAGCATGCCTTTGCTAATCGTAAAACCAATAATCAAGTCAAGGTTGTGGCCCGACGGATCGATCGTCATATCGTGATCGATGTTTGGGATAATGGGATCGGGATTCCGGAAGAGCGCCGCAAGCTATTGGGCAAAGAACCGGTTCAATCAGAAAAAGGAACCGGCACGGCTTTAGAAAACTTAGCCCGTAGAATTTCTAATCTATACAGTGGTAGTGGGACCTTCCAAATCGAAAATCGTCCTACAGGAGGCAGTCATGTGCGTTTGGCTGTGCCTATCAGAGAAAAGAAGGTGTGAAAAATGCATGTATTGATCGTTGATGATGAACCCTTGGCCAGAGAAGAGTTAAGCTATCTGGTGTTGTGCCACCCGCAGATCACTTCAACTGCAGAAGCCGAATCTGTGGAAGAAGCGATGGAAGAAATGATGGATCAAAAGCCGGATATTCTCTTTTTGGATATCCATTTGACGGATGAAAGTGGGCTCGATCTGGCAGAGAAACTGACCCATTTGAAAAAAGCACCCTATCTGATTTTTGCAACTGCTTATGATCAGTATGCTTTCAAAGCATTTCAGGTCAATGCCAAAGACTATATCCTCAAACCTTTTGAAGAAGAAAAAGTCCATCAGGCAATAGATAAAGCGTTAAAGACGTTTTCCAAAGAGCAGCCTAAAACGCAAGCAAAGCTGGAAGCATTGCCGATTCAAGGGGAGGATCGAATCTATTTGATTGCGCCAGAGGACATTTATTTGGTCTCTGTCGAAGGACGGGAGCTACAGATCGCTGTCAAAGACCACGTCTATCGAATGTCAGGTACCTTAAATAAAATTGAACAGAAGCTGCCTTCTGAATTGTTTTTAAAGACCCATCGTAGCTTTATTTTAAATCGAACCAAAATTCAGGAGATCCAGCCGTGGTTCAACCATACGCTGCAGGTGATTTTGGAAAATGGCTCAAGAGTACCTGTCAGTCGTTCCTATGTCAAAAGCTTCAAGGACCAAGTTGGCTTGGATTGACGCAAGAACTTCCTCGTGCAAGTGAGGGAGTTCTTTTTGCATTTCGTGTCGCTATTTGTGTATTTCGAGAAAATCTCCCCTTAAAAATCCGTTTTCATCCTATACTGGGTTCATAGAAAACAAGAGGAGTGGATCTTATGGAAAAGAAAGTCTATTCATTTTTACAACAAGCATTTATTTTTGCCTTGATCATGCTACTGGCAAATGGGATCGCACGCATACTACCGATTCCTGTACCAGCATCCGTGATCGGAATGATCTTGCTGTTTGTCGGGTTATGCACCAAGCTAATCAAATTAGAACAAATCGAAAGCCTAAGCAACTCATTGTCACGGGTCATTACCTTTTTATTTGTCCCATCCGGTATCTCACTAGTCAATTCATTAGACATCATGCAGCATTATGGACTTCAGATCCTGTTCGTTATTTTGGTCGCTACACTGGCATTACTGGCAGCTACTGGCTGGACGGGTGCCTTTCTGCTACATATCAAAGACAATCGTGAACCCTCTACAGGAAGCTTCCATGCAGAGAACAAGGGAGGCGCTTCACTATGAGTCCTTATGTCGGTATTATGATTTCTTTTGTCGTGTTTGGTATTGGCGCATGGGCGTTTAAGAAGAGTAAAGGGTTCTTCCTGTTCACCCCTTTGTTCGTGGCGATGATCCTGGGTGTTCTAGTATTGAAGGTAACCGGGATTAGTTATGAAGAATACAATGAGGGTGGCAAATTCATCAGCTTCTTTTTAGAACCCGCGACAGTTGCCTTTGCGATTCCCTTATATAAAAAAAGAGACGTACTGAAAAAGTATTGGGTCGAGATCCTGACTGCATTGACGATCGGTTCCTTCGGGTCACTGATCGCTGTGGTCGCAGCAGGCAGACTGATTCAAATGCATCCGAGTATCATTGCCTCTATTTTGCCTCAGGCGGCCACAACAGCGATTGCCGTCCCAATCTCTGAGTCGGTTGGTGGCGTGGCTTCGATTACAGCTTTTACCGTGATCTTCAATGGCGTATTGACCTATGCACTGGGACGTTTGGCACTGAAATGGTTCCACATTAAACATCCAGTAGCCAAGGGGTTAGCACTTGGAGCTGCCGGCCATGCATTAGGAGTCGCTGTCGGTTTGGAAATTGGTGAAACCGAAGCTGCCATGGCAAGTATCTCTGTCATTGTAGTCGGAGTGATCACAGTCGTTGTAGTTCCAGTATTTGCAACATTGATCGGAATTTAGTAAAAAACGGACAGTCTCTTTTGAGAAGTTGTCCGTTTTTGTGTGTCTGTTGTACATATTATCGAATCAATGCTACAGTAAAAGAAAAGAAGTATCTAAAAAGGAGGCTGACAAATGAACCACGAATTTGTTCCACCAACGGCAGATACAGACAAGATACAAAGTATTCAACAGAGGCCATCCGTTTGAACGACCAAAATAGAAAGAAAATTGAGGTGCAGATAGGCATGCAGTATTGGAAAGTTCTTTTCCGAAAAATCATCTATTTGGTATTGGCATTGTCAGTGACCTATTCTCTGTTATATATTACAGGAAATACGAGCGCTGAATTTTCACTGCGGGAAATTGGCAGAACGATTCTTTACGCGCTGATTCCGTATGCGCTCGCTGTTTCTTTGCGTTTTCTATGGGACCGATATAAAGAAAGGCAGAACAGCAGGTAGGACTGCCTTTGACTTTTTACAGTGCATTTGCTATAACTAAAAGAACTTGAATAAAGAAAGTTGTCTAGGGTTCCGCAGGTTGACTGGTCTGGTCCGAGAGACAACGCGCATAGCGTACACGGTAGGAGAAAAGCCTAGGAGGAATGATTCGGAGAGGATCGTTTCCCTAGGTTTTATTTTTTTTAGGGAGTGATTGATTATGTGGGAATTATGGGCAACGACCCTTTTAACAAGCGGGTTGGATAGCTTGAACCCAATGGCGATCGGACAGCAGTTTATTTTACAAGGAATGGTTAGAAAGCCCAGAGATATCTGGTATTTTATTTTACCTACAGGTATGCTCAACTTTCTGGGAGGGGTCTTGTTCTACTTTGGTTTATCGGACCTTTTTGTTGCTGTCTTTCAAAAAATCAAAGAAGGATCGGCACCTTTTTTGGGACAGATTTATTTATTGTTGGCAGTGTTCTTCTTGTTGCTGTTTCTGATTGTGCTGTTACGAAAACCCGAGGAATCTGAGCAACAGCAAACGGTGGAAATCAAAGGAAACTTGTCTCCGTTGACGTTGATCATGCTAGGGAGCGGTGCGACACTATCCGAACTGGCGACAGCTTTTCCGTATTTTGCTTTTCTAGGTATGCTGATCAATCAGGAGCTCTCTCCAGGCTGGGTGCTTTTGTTGATGACGGTCTATAATCTGATCTATATGTCACCGTTGGTCTTGATGTTTGTCGTATATGTGAAAAAGAGAGCCTCTTTTGACCGTTTCTATCATTGGATTCAACAGCAAATGATCCGTTGGAAAAAGGTATTGGTCCCTTTGATTCTTGGTGGGATCGCGTTGTATTTCTTTTTTAAAGGACAATCAATGAACTGATTCTAACAGAAAGTCAACTGGGCACATGGGAATCAAAAACGAGATAGCTATACGCTGTAGTTGATTGTTTATTGGCGTTTATTTTGTAGAAAACAGAAATAAATTCTTTTCGTTGACAAGTGTAATCTTAAAAGTTATAGTAAGTTTATAAAATGATTACGATTGTAAACGAACAGCGTGTAGAATAGCTGATGACAAAAAATTCAGGAAAGCTTATCATAGAGTAAAGAAGTCATTGCTTGTCGAGCGTTGTCGTTCATTGATAGTAGAGAAAGACGTGAGGAGAGATAAAATGAAAGATACTTTTGCAATAGAAGGAATGACTTGTGCATCGTGTGCGCAAACGGTTGAAAAAGCGGTCCAAAAAGTTGCAGGTGTGGAGACCGCAAATGTCAACTTGGCAACAGAGAAATTAAGTGTGACTTATCAAGAAAAGGTAACGGAAGACCAAATCAAAAAAGCTGTTTCAGATGCAGGGTACAGTGTTGCTGATAACACGATCGAACAGAGCTTTACGATCGAAGGAATGACCTGTGCTTCTTGCTCACAAACGGTTGAAAAAGCGGTCAACAAAGTAGCGGGTGTCCAAACAGCTTCGGTGAATCTGGCGACAGAAAAAATGGTTGTCCATTACGATCCAGAAGTAGTCAGTGCCCAAGGGATCATGCAGGCGGTCGCGGATGCGGGTTATCAGGCAGTGGATGAAACAGATGATGAAGAAAAAGTCGACAAAAAACAACTGCACATCAAAGAGATGTGGCGACGTTTCTTCTGGTCAGCGATCTTTACTGTTCCGTTGCTTTATATAGCGATGGGACCCATGATTGGCTTGCCAGTGCCAGGTTTGATTGATCCGGTCCATTATTCGGCACGTTTTGCTGTGTTACAGCTTGTCTTGACGTTGCCGGTGGTTTACTTTGGCTTGCCGTTTTACACAGTCGGTTTCAAAGCCTTATTCAAAGGGCATCCTAATATGGATTCACTGATTGCGATCGGTACGTCTGCGGCTATTTTGCAGGGAATCGTGATGACGGTATTATTGGCAATGGGACGGGTCGTTGTGCATCATGGACACCCAGATCTTTATTTTGAATCAGCTGCGGTCATCTTGACATTGATTACTTTGGGAAAATATTTTGAAGCTGTTTCTAAAGGGAAAACGTCGGAAGCGATCAAGAAATTAATGGGGCTGGCACCGAAAACGGCTCGAATCATTCGTGAGAACGCAGAAGTGGAGATCCCGATTGAACAGGTACAAACAGGGGACATCGTAGTCGTCCGACCGGGAGACAAAATTCCAGTTGATGGAACAATCATTTCTGGAACATCCGCAGTCGATGAATCAATGATTACAGGCGAAAGTATCCCTATCGAAAAACGTGAAGGCGATGCAGTCGTTGGTGCAAGTATCAACAAAACGGGTTCCTTTCGTTTTGAAGCAACCAAAGTCGGCAAAGATACGACACTGTCTCAAATCATCAAGCTGGTAGAGGATGCACAAGGCTCAAAAGCGCCTATCGCTAAAATGGCGGATAAAGTCTCTGGTGTCTTTGTGCCGATCGTGATTGCCTTGGCGGTCTTGTCAGGTCTTGCTTGGTTATTGCTGGGGCAGGAATCCTGGGTGTTTGCTTTGAGTATCACGATTTCTGTACTGGTGATCGCTTGTCCTTGTGCCCTTGGTTTAGCAACACCAACGGCTATTATGGTCGGTACAGGTAAAGGGGCAGAAAATGGCGTCTTGATCAAAAGTGGGGATGCGCTGGAAACGACACAGAAAGTCGAGACTATCGTTTTTGATAAAACAGGGACGATCACTGAAGGTAAACCGATTGTAACGGATGTCTTGACATACAATGATTTTAGCGAAGAACAGGTTCTGCGTTTGTCGGCTTCTGCCGAAACAGGCTCTGAACATCCGTTGGGTGAAGCCATTGTTGAAGGTGCCAAAGAACGAGGCTTGTCATTGAGCGAAACGACAGCTTTTAATGCGATCCCGGGACATGGGATCGAAGTGACGGTCGAAGGACAAGACCTCTTGCTGGGCAATCAAAAACTCATGCGTGAACAAGAGATCGAACTCATGACGGCTGTCAGTGACTCCGATCGTTTAGCTTCAGAAGGAAAGACCCCTATGTTCATTGCCGCAGACAACCAACTGATCGGGATCGTCGCTGTTGCCGATACGATCAAGGAGAACAGTATCGCCGCCATCGATAAGCTACACCGTATGGGACTGCAGGTCGCGATGATCACAGGCGATAATAAACGGACCGCCGAAGCGATTGCTAAAGAAGTTGGCATTGATCGCGTCTTCAGCGAGGTACTACCCGAAGACAAAGCCAATGAAGTCAAGAAACTTCAGGAAGAAGGCTTGCACGTGGCGATGGTCGGAGACGGGATCAATGATGCTCCTGCCTTGGCTCAGGCCAATGTCGGAATCGCGATCGGTTCCGGTACGGATGTTGCTATTGAATCTGCCGATATCGTATTGATGCGCAGTGACCTGATGGATGTACCGACAGCGATCGAATTGAGTCGGGCGACCATCAAAAACATCAAGGAAAATCTGTTCTGGGCATTTGCTTACAATGTGTTAGGCATCCCAGTCGCGATGGGTGTCTTGCATCTGTTTGGTGGACCCTTGTTAAATCCGATGATCGCTGGTGCAGCGATGAGCTTTAGTTCAGTCTCGGTACTACTCAACGCTTTGCGATTAAAAGGATTCAAACCTAAAAAATAATTGTATTCAAGTGAAGCACCAAGCCTCGCTTGTTTCTAGGTAATATAAAAGCAGAGTGATGTTCGTCATCACTCTGCTTTTATGCCTTTTAACAGCCAGTTTTTTTTAAACTGGAACTCTTTGATCAATTCGTCTGTGTCCCATTGGTTCACGATACAGTCGGTAAGTGTATTCATCACTAAGGACATGACAAAATACAAGAAACGCAGTGCTTCGTCTGTAGAATCAATGGCAAATCGATTCAGCTCCAGCAACTCCAACCATTGACGAACCATTGGAGAATCCTGAGAGAGCGGTTTTCGCTTGGACATCTGCAGATCATTGCTTTGAGTCAAGAACTGAAGCATCTGCCAGTAATGGCTGTCGCGTTCAGCTTCACTGCATTGTACTAAAAAGTGCTCAATCCCTAAAAAGAAGTCTTGCTTATGCTGGGCGATCGACCGTAAGATATCACCATGAACGACCATCGAGTATTTCTTTTTGAGATAGGTATAGGCATCCTCCAGATCTTGAAAATATTTATAGAAAGCCCCGCGGGACATTTGCATGGCTTCAACGATCTCTGATACTTTCACCTGACTGACATGTCGATCATAAAAGTTATCCAAGAGAATTTCTTCAATATGCTGTTTTTTTTCTGCAGATAGGTTTTGGAAGGTTTCTTTTGGCATTTGTTTCGCCTCTTTCAATACGTTCTTCCTGTATTATACGTGCAAAGGTTTTCTTTGTCATTATTCTTTGGAGTATTTAGCTTTCTTCCAACAGTTGACCGTCCTTCATCCGATAGACACGGTCACTCCATTGGATCATGCGTTCATCGTGGGTCACCATGACAGTGGCTTTTTGTTTTTCATGAGCTTCTTTGACTAGCAACTTGACGACATCATACGCGTGGTCTGTGTCGAGACTTGCCGTCGGTTCGTCTGCTAGGATCAGACTAGGCTCGTTGAACAAGGCACGCGCGATAGCGACACGCTGACGCTCACCACCAGACAGGTCGCGAGGATAGCTATCTAGCAAGCCTTTGATATCCAGTGATTCCAACAGCTCATCTCTCCGAGTATCATCTTCTTTTCTTTTGGCAACTTTGTTTACGAGCTGGAATTGTTCTTTGACCTTCAAGAAGGGAACTAAATTAGAGCTTTGCAAAATAAATCCGATTTCTTTGAAGCGAAGATCAGCGCGTTTTTTATCGCCTAATTTTGAAAAAGAGGTGCCGTTGATCAGGATTTCTCCTGAGGTAGGGTTTTGCAATCCGCCAGAGATCGTCAGAAAGGTACTTTTTCCTGATCCTGAAGGCCCGATGATACTGACGAACTCTCCTTGTTGGACGGTAAAATCAATCCCCTTCAAAGCAGTTACTTCTGTTCGTCCATCACCAAATTTTTTGACGATTTCTTTCATTACTAAAATATCTTTCATGTTGATTAACCTCCGATAGCAGTGATTGGGTCGACTTTAGAAACAGTTCGGATCGAGAAGAGTCCGCCGAGGATCGCTACTAGCAACAAGACCAGACTATAGAGTAGCCATTGTGACCAGATGATGGCAAAAGGCATGGCTTCCGGTAGAATGAAACTAGTCAAAAATGCTAGGGTCATGGCGATCAAGGTTCCGATAGCACCCACAACAAAGGATTGAGCGATCAGTGAACGAGCAAGGAAACTATTTTTGATCCCTTGAGCTTTCATCACGCCAAAGATGGCTGTTTTTTGTAAAGTGATGACATACATAAAGATGCCGATAACGGCAGTAGCAACCACGAATAAGAAATAAACCATCGCATCTAATGTCAGATTTTGTGCAGAATAGCCTGGAATATTCTCGATCAGTTCAGGTGTGGAAAGAACCTCATACTTGTCTTGATCGTCAGTGATCGTGGCATTTTTTTGTGTGGCGATCACATTCAAAGGCTTGTCATCGTCTGAAGCAAAGGGTTGGTCACCAAACTTCATGGCTGTCCAAGTATCCAGATCAGTATAGATGACAGGAGAGACAGTGTAGAAGGTCTCTGGAAAAATACCAGTGATCGTCAGATCCTCTTCAAATTTACCAATGTTGAGAGTGTCACCGATTTGGTAGCCTTTGTCAGCTAAATTTTGAGAAATAATGATTTCGTTGGGTTCCGTATAGAGCGTACCTTCCGTCAGGTCAGGTAAAATGAAGGCGTCGTTGGTCGTGCTGAACACTACCACGTTTTGATCGGTTCCTTTGATGGCACCGCTGTGCATGCCGATCGGTGCTTTTACATCGTTAGCGACAGCTTCAAGATCCTTTCTTGTCAACTGTGAAGCGACAAGGGTTTTGTTGGCTTCTTCTGAGAGGATAATCTCCTGCGCTTGCCAATCTTCGACGCCTTTTTTGAATTCTTCTGCCAAACCTCGGGCCAGACCAGAAAGCATAAAGACGACATAAGCGATCAAGACCATAATGCCGATGATCAATCCATATCTCAACTTGGAATAACGCATTTCTTTCAATGCTAAAAACATAGTGTAGTCCTCCTAAAAATAACTCGTATGAAAGTGACAAAATGTCACTAATAATAAGTATAAACTAAAAGTAACACTTTGTCACTCGAAAAGATTTAAAAAAGACACGAGTTCGCATCTCTTTTAAAACCGTTTGATCAACCAAATATCCATCGTGTCGTGACCACTTGCTCCGAGAGGCTGATCTAAAGCTTCAAAATCATTTTTTGCATACAGCTGCAGCGCATTTGAGAGGATCGAAGAGGTTTCTAAATAGACGCCCTGATAATGTTTTTCGGCGAAGGCCAGTGCATGATCTAAGAGTAATTGTCCGTAACCCTGCTTTTTGACAGAGGGACTTAAATATAGTTTTTGGAGTTCTGCAAGATTTTCTGTAAAAGGAGCGATTCCGACACCACCGGTCACTTGTTCGTGTTCATTGACAAGTACCCAGTAGCTAGCATTCGGGAGATGCTGATAAAAATGAGACAACCGTTCTAGCTCAGGATCGAAATAAGCTGTTCCAGGCAGATTCAGTCCGACCTCCTCCAGATTTTTGCGAATGATCGCAGCGATTGGCAAATTGTCTGTTTCTTTGATTTCACGAAGATACATGGGACTCCTCCTTGAAGGTTTTTTTATAGTATAACAAGAAAAGACAACAGAAAAAGCTTTTTTAAAAAAGTGACGGGGAAATGTCAGAAAATTATGCGAATTATGCTATACTTCTCAAGAGATGTAAAGAGGAGGATCAATCGTTGTTAAGTGGTGTATTAGTCAATAGTGGAGCAATCATTGTTGGCAGTTTATTAGGAATTATTTTGAGAAATATCACGGAAGAAATGAAGGACACGGTAACGAAAGGAATCGGTTTAGGAGTTATTGTACTGGGGATCCAGATGGCGATCCAAACACGTTCCTTTATCGTGATCATTATTAGCTTGTGTATCGGTGCGATGCTAGGAGAGTGGTTTGGGATCGAAGAGGGGATGAATCGTTTGGGTTTGTTTCTAGAAACACGTTTTGCTCGTTCAGGAAGTAATTTTGCAGAAGGTTTTGTGACGGCTTCCCTGATTTTTGTGATTGGTTCCATGGGGATCATCGGTTCGATCGAGAGCGGTGTATCTAGCAGCCATGCAACCTTGTACACAAAATCGGTGATGGATGGTTTTATGTCGATCATGCTGACGGCTTCTCTGGGTGCCGGTGTCTTGTTCTCATCGATACCGATTTTTATTTATCAAGGAACGATCGTATTGGCAGCCAGTGTGTTGGTCCGCTTGATCCCCCCGGAACTGATGACCGAATTGATGGGAGAAATCAGTGCCATCGGCGGTATTATGATTTGCGGGATCGGCATCAATATTTTAAAAATCAGTTACATTCGTGTCTCAAATTTTTTGCCGGGAATTCTTATCATGATCCTGGTGATGTGTGTCCAGTACTTTCTTTAATACTTGGGATCAGGTTTCTTCGGCTTTCTATGGTAAAGTGGAAGAAAGGAGGTTTTCATTATGAAGTGGCTCATCTGGTTACTAAGTGTCATTGGGATCGAACTGACAGGGGTTGTATCAAGTTACTTTGCTGGAGATATCAGCAGTATGTATCAGGCGCTAGAAAAGCCACCTTTGTCACCACCGGGAAGTATTTTTGGGCTTATGTGGACCATTCTCTATGCGATGATGGGGACGTCACTGTTTCTGTTGATCACGTCTGAAATCAAAAAGGGGAAAGCAACGGCTATCGTATTGTTCACCCTCCAGCAGGTCCTGAATTTTTCTTGGAGTATTATTTTCTTTGGTGGGGATCATTTTTGGCTGGCAAGTGTTGTGATCGTTGTATTGATTCTATTGATCGTTGCTTGTATCAAATTTTTCCATCGGGTCAGCCCGTTAGCCAGCTATTTATTTCTTCCTTATTTACTCTGGTGCCTGTTTGCTGGCTACCTGTGTATCAGTATCGCAATTTTAAATTAAGTATTTTGCTGATGTAATAAACCGACCGCCAAACGTTCAACGCTTGGCGGTCGGTCTTTTTGTTATTGAATGTATTCTTCGGTCAGTTTCATGAATTCTTCAACGTCTTGTAAGACGATGTCGATCCCGGCTTGCCAGAAATCTGGTTGTGTCAAATCGGCTTGTAAGTGTTTTTGAGCCAATTCTTCGGTCGTCATGGAAGCTGTATCCTGTAACAGGGCAATGTACTCTTCTTCAAAGTTGGTACCTTTTTGGTTGGCATAGGCATAGATACCCATACTGAACAAATAACCGAAAGTATACGGGAAGTTGTAGAAAGGAACATTATCGATAAAGAAGTGCAGTTTTGCTGCCCAGAAATGTGGGTGATAGCTGCCTAGACTGTCCAGATAGCTTTCTTTTTGTGCTTCTAGCATCATGGCTGTGATTTGTTCTGAAGAAACCAACCCTGCTTGACGCGCTTGATAGAAATTGTTTTCAAAAATATAACGGGTATGGATATTCATGAACATAGCGATCGCATTTTGCATTTTGGCATCTAGCAAATTGATTTTTTCTTCTTTGGTGCTGGCTTCTTTCAAGGTTGCATCAGCTACGATCAATTCTGCAAAGGTACTGGCTGTTTCAGCAACGTTCATTGCGTAATCCTGATTCAAACTTGGTAAATCCCAAAGGACACTGCTGTGGAAAGCATGACCCAGTTCATGTGCTAACGTGGCTACTTCATTGACAGAATTGCTGTAAGTCATAAAGATACGTGACTCCCGGCTTTCCGGTAAGCTAGTGCAATAGCCACCCGGACGTTTGCCAGGGCGATCTTCGGCTTCGATCCAAGCTTTATCGAAGGCCATTTGGGCGAATTCAGACATTTTTGGGCTGAATTTTTTGAAGTTTTCCACGATGAAGGCTGCAGCCTCATCAAAGGAATAGGTCCGTTCTTGCATTTCTCCGAGAATGATCGGAGCGTCTTGGTCTTGCCAGTCCATCTTTTCTTTGCCGAATAATTGAGCTTTTCGCGTCAGAAAATCAACGATCGGTTGCTTGTTGGCTTGGATCGTTGCCCACATCGTATCCAGTGTTTCTTGTTTCAGACGATTGTATTCTAAGGGTTCTTTCAAATAGTTTTCGACACCGTGCAGTTTTTGAGTGGATAGGCGGAAACCATCCAAGTGATTCAAGGTATCGGCAAACATATCCGCTTTGGCACTCCAGGCGGTCTCCCATTTTTCAAACAGCTCTTGACGGACACGGACATCAGGGTCCCCCATCATTTTATTGAAGGCTTGTCCGGCTGAAAGCAAGATTTCCTGGCCGTCTTCTTGTATAAAAGGAATCTCGATGCTAGCGACGATCGTATCGTAGTGTTCGCTCCAAGCGTTGATTCCATCTAAAGCCAGCGTATTGATGATATTTTCTTCTGCTTCTGAAAGTAGCTCTTTGCCGTCTCGCCGAATTTCACCCAGGCGAAAAGCGACAGTTTTTAAAGAATCTGTGGCGATCAATTCGCCCCAGGCATCCTCGCTGATTTCAGTCAATTTTTTAGAGAAGATCGTACTTGCCAACTGATAATCAGGTAGCTTTTTGTACAAGTCTCCTGAAAGGATTTTTGCTTTGCTGTCACTGACGTCTGCCGCCAGTAATGCATTGATGAAGCTGCTGCATTGTCCAAATCCGTTGCCGATTTTTTCGGCCAGATCGAGTAGCTGGACCAGCGCTTCTGCTGTGTCTTTTGTTGGTTCCCAGGCGGTTACTGCCTGATGGTAGGCATGGATTTCTTCTGAAAGCTTAGCCATACGTTCCTGTAGTTCACTTGATTCGCTTCCTCCCGGGAAAATAGAATCCAGATCCCAGTTGATTGCATAAGTCATGAAAAGACTCCTTTCTTTTTTCGTAACTAGGTCGATCATGTCCCTTTTCTAATGGAAGGATCGACCTAGTTAGCATCGAATGCAGGCCTTATTAGAAAATTGCATTCGTAAGATCAAGTATAACATAAGAAATTTGAAAAGAGTTTCCATGCGAAACAGAAAATGCTAAGATGAGTTATTGAGGTGAAGAGATGTTGAAGAAGAGTATCAAAAACGGTAATTTTTATTTGATCGTTGGCTTTGTGATCATGGCTGTCTTGTTTTACAGTTCCTCTCAGTCCTATGAGCAGCAATCGCAGATCGATCTGTTGTCGGTCTTACTTAAAAAAGAACTGTTGAAAGACTGGATGAGCCAATTTTCATTTTTGTATGCTGGCAGTGAAATTAGCATTGAGGCCAGCGGATATTTTTCATTTGTTGAGTTTTTTATTCGTAAATTTGCTCATTTTGCTACGTATTTTTTGTTGGGAGGTAGTTTCTTTTTAGCCTTGTTCCCACGAACGAAATCTTTGGGACTGTCGGCTTTCTTTGGTTGGTTTGCCGCGACCGGTTATGCGGGGATGGATGAATTCCATCAAATGCTGACCAACGGAAGGACCCCGCTTTTTCAGGATGTGATGCTGGATTCAGCCGGTGCGTTGACAGCAGGAATTATTTGCTGGATCGTTCTGGGGATTCGCAAAAAGAGATTCATTTGAAAAATCAGATAGAACAGGTAAAATAAAAAGTAAAGGTAGAAGGAGAGGATTCTTTTGGCGGGACATAGTAAGTGGAAAAATATTCAGGGAAGAAAGAACGCACAGGATGCCAAACGGGGCAAGGTGTTCCAAAAATTATCTCGTGAAATTTACATTGCTGCAAAAAATGGTGGCGCTGATAGTACAGCGAATCCAGCATTGCGCTTAGCCTTGGACAAGGCGAAAGCAGCCAATATGCCCAATGACAATATCGATCGGGCAATCAAAAAAGCGACCAGCTCGACAGACGGGGCAAACTATGATGAAGTCACTTATGAAGGCTATGGTCCGGGCGGTGTCGCGATCTTAGTGGAGACGTTGACAGACAATCGCAACCGTACAGGAACCAATGTCCGTGTTGCATTCAGCCGAAATGGCGGAAATCTTGGGGAAACCGGTTCTGTCAGCTATATGTTTGATCGTAAAGGCTACTTGGCGATTGAACGGGAAACACTGGCGTTGGATGAAGAAGACATGCTGGAAAAGGTATTGGAAGCGGGTGGAGAAGATTTGATCACCTCACCAGAAGTCTTTGAGATCTATACGGAAGCAGAAGACTTCACTACTGTTCGTGATACCCTAGAGCAAGAATTCACACTGGCTCAGGCAGAGCTGACGATGCTTCCACAAACAACGGTGGCATTAGATGAAGCGCAACAAACACAGTTCGATCGTTTGGTCGAAAAATTGGAAGACGATGACGATGTCTCAGAAGTCTACACATCGATCGAAGAGTGAAAGACAGACTTCCTTGTTGTAATCAAGACTAGTGGTTTTAGTGAATGAGTATACGCACTTGTAAAAGTACGTAATAAAATGGAAGAAGTAATTAAAAACAGCCAAGACCTTAAAAAGGTTGGCTGTTTTGGGTTATTCTTAGAGTTACTAAATTGAAATAAAAGAAGTTAAATTTACTTACTTATCTGGGGGGGTGATTGACATTAAACCAGTAATCGAGTGGAAGCGAGAAGGGCAGATGGACTTAGAAGAATGCTTGTGAATTAGCCGAAATCAATTGTCTTCGATCTAAAGTAACAAAGTAAGAAAAAATTATGTAAGGCAATCAAGGTGAATGAATCAGAAATATGCTATTATAAAACAATAAAGATTTTGTTTAAATGGAGGATAATTCAAATGAAACAGTACTTTGTCTCAGGAGAGATTCAGCCTCATCTCAATCAAGCAAACGACCAATTGGTTTATATCAGCAAAGTTTCTGTCGCGGATCTTAATCATCCGCGGATATTGCACGCGCATCATGATTTGGTAGAAATTATTCTGATTACCGAAGGATGTGGCGATATTTTTATCGGGGATCGTTATTTTCCAATCAAAAAAGGTGATTTGATAGTATTCAATAGCATGGTTGTTCATGATGAACTTTTCAGTAGTCGGCCGGTTTCTTTGTATTGTTTAGGGCTTAAACAATTAGAACCAACTGATTTGCGGCTAAATGCGCTGATTTCTGATGATATTCAATCAATTTTTCAAACGGGACATCATTTCAAGTTACTAGAATCATGGTTTGCTTCTGCTTTTTCTCTCTTGGAAAGTGAAGTAGGGGGTTATGAGTGTTTAGCTCAAAAAAATGAGTGAGGTCATTTTAACATTTTTAAGAGAGAATATCTTTTAAAAATCGATAAAAAATGGAAAGGAAGACAATAAAATCCCTATTGTACGAGAAATCAAGCAGTATATTGATAGTCATTTTTCAGAAGATTTTAAATTGAAAGACCTCAAGGAACAGGATAAATGGCCAATCAACGAATACTATTTTGCCCATAAATTTAAAGAGTTGTATGCCTATTCACCAATTGAATATATTCAACGACGTAGGATTGGTGAGGCTCAAACAATGTTGATTAACACGGATTTATCATTGACAGCTATTGCGCTTCAGGTGGGGTTTAACAGTTCAACTTATTTTTCAACGCTATTCAAGAAAATGGTGAATATGACACCCAAAGAGTATCGAACGATGTATACTATAAAAGAGGATATCCAAGTGAAAAAGCAAGATATTGAAAAAGATTCTCGTTAAAAAAATAAAGATCGTTATTTCATGACGGTTTTTATTTTTTTATTTAGACAAGATACAAGAAACAAATATTTCCGTTTTTTCTTATAATGTGAATACAAAAACAAATAAAGTGATTTATAAGAGAATTTTTTATTTCGTTGTTGTCATAACAATCATTTGTATTTGTGAAAAAAATATAAGGAGCGGTAAATATGTGGAATATCTTATTAGGATTGGTTCCAGCACTCATGTGGGGTGTGCAACCTTTAGTTATGCAAAAAATTGGTGGTAAGGCAACCAATCAACAAATGGGGATGTCAATGGGGGCATTGATTTTTTCAATTGGGGTGATGATTTTTCATCGTCCTGATGCGTGGAGTATCAACTTAATCATCGCATCGTTGCTTTGCGGAATAGTCTGGTCTTTCGGTCAAATTAACCAAATTAAGAGTTTTCATATTATTGGTGTTTCACGAGCAATGCCTATTTCGACTGGAACACAATTAATTGGTACATCATTAGTAGGTGTTCTGTATTTCCATGAGTGGACGAGAACGATGCAATTTGTATTAGGAATTTCGGCTTTGGTCCTATTCATTTTAGGTGTTACTTTGACTGCTTTCCAAGAAAAAGCAGAGGAAGTTTCAGGGAAAGTGGATATGAAAAAGGGCGTAATTATTTTGCTAATGTCCTCTGCGGCATTTGTGCTCTATGCGGTAATTCCGCGAGTTGCAGGTATTAATGGATGGGATGCAGTGTTTCCACAAGCAATTGGAATGTTCTTAGGATCGATGCTCTTTTGTTCATTTGAAAAGAAGCCAGATACTTTTGGGAAGAAATCCTTTCAAAATATCTTAACAGGTCTCTTCTTTGCCGTAGCTAATGTCACAATGATGCTATCAAATGAAGCAAATGGTGTTGCCTTAGGATTTACACTTTCTCAAATGAATGTGATTGTATCGACTATTGGAGGCATGTTGATTTTACATGAAGTCAAGACAGCTAAAGAAACAAAATATACTTTAGGTGGGCTAATTCTTGTCGTAGCTGGTGGAATATTAATCGGGTTAACAAAATAAGAAAATTGGAGGAAACGAAAAATGAGTACAAAACAACTTCGTGTAGGTGTAATTGGCTGTGGGGCCATTGGGCGGGAACATATCCATCGTTTGATGACGGTGGTTCCTTCAGCTACAGTTGTAGCAGTTTATGATTATTTTGAAGAAGCAGCACAAAAAGTTGCTGCAGCATATGAAGGGATTGACGTATTTTCAAGTGGAGAAGCAATTATCGAAAGCGATGGAGTTGATGCCGTATTGGTTGCCACAACGGATGATACTCATGCAGGTTATGTAATGCATTGCTTAGACAACGAAAAATATGTATTCTGTGAAAAACCATTGGCTTTGACGGCACCAGAATGTACAGAGATGCTAGCCAAAGAACAAGCTATTGGCAAACGATTGATTCAAGTGGGATTTAATCGTCGTTTTGATGTTGGTTATCGAGAAATGAAGCAGGCTATTAAAGCTGGTGAAATTGGAGAACCACTAATGATTCATAGTGCGCATCGGAATATTTCTCAAGCTCCTGGATTCGAAACAAATTATGCTATTACTCGCGTTGCTATCCACGAGATTGATATTACGCGTTGGTTATTAGATGAAGAGTATGAAGAAGTTCAAGTATTAACGGTAAAACAAAGCCGTCGTACATCGGGAGATTGGTTGAATCCACAATTAATCATGTTTAAGACAGTCTCTGGTCAACGAGTTGACGTTGAAGTTCAAACAGATGGAGCCTATGCGTACGATATTCAATGTCAAGTTGTTGGAGAAGATGGCACTTTGAATTTACCAGATCCTGCTAAAGTCTGGAAACGGACCAATCAAAGCTTCTCATATTCACTAACAGATCATTGGGCAAAACGATTTATTGAGTCATATGATACAGAATTTAATGAATGGGCTGAATCAGTCATTGCAGATCGATTAGTTGGTCCAAGTGCATGGGATGGTTATGTATCTTGTGTAGTATCAGACGCCTTGATTTGTTCAAGAAAAACCGGTGTACCTGAAAAAATCGAATTGGTTGAAAAAGCAAATATTTACAGTGTTTGATTGTATCTAATGCTTTTTCGCAATGAGGAAAACGTAAAAGGGAGTTTTCCTCATTGCGAAATTTATTCTTCAAGTTGAAATTCGGTGGGAATTGTATGTTTTATACGAAATTTTAACAAGCTGATGATTATAGAAAAACAAAACCCCCAGGAAATATTGATTTCCTGGGGGTTTACTATTCATAGAATTAAATCACGAGTACGGGTGTACCGACATCAACTTTTTCAAACAAGGTAGACATGACACTTGGCGGTGTGTTCACACAACCGTGGGAACCACCTGTTTGCCAGTAATCACCACCGTAAGTTGGCTGCCATGGAGAGTCATGGATTCCAACCCCTGTCCAGTCGATCGGCATCCAGTAATCAACAGGTGTTGCATAGTTGGTTCCGTCACCGTTTGAGCCACGAAGGGTAGCATTACGCTCTTTGTTCCAAACATAAAATACCCCTGTTGGAGTGGCTGTACTTGGTTTTCCAGAAACAATGTCTGTCTCCAATACGACTTCTCCGTCGCGATAGTACCACATGTGTTGGTTCTGAAGGTCTACTTCGATATACGTACTACCGAACAGTGCGGAGCCAGAATTTGTACTTCCTTGAGAAACGGGAGAACGAGTGAAGTCCTCTCCCGCTAAGATCTCTTCAATTAAACCATCTGTCTCGTTTTCGGTAGAGATCGTCCAACTTAAAGAACCTGCTGGAACGGTCACTGTGCCTCGGCGAGTACTGTCGAACTGTGATGGATTGGTACTGGTGTTGTATTTTTCTCCAAGTTCACTCACATACTCACGAACCTTGTCGCGCTCAACATCGGCTTTGCCGTCTGAGTAAGTCAACCAGCCAGTGATCGTTTCGGTTGGGATCTGGAAGGTCTCACCATTGATCGTGTAAGAAGCGTTGACTTGCGCGATTTTATTTAATTCAGTTAATTCTTTATTTAGTTCTTCATCTTCGGAAGTAACAGTTGCTTCTTTACGATAATCTTCTAGTTCCAAGCTGTCTTGACCAGCAAGTAGCTCTTCTTTGATGGCAGCAATGATTTTTTCTGTATCCAGTTCGTCTCCGATCGTTTCAGGTGTGATCGAAAATCCATCTTCGCTTTTAGTGATCGAAGCATTTTTGGTTGGTTCACGGTCCTCATTCAATGCATCTAATTCTTCCTTTAGTGCATCAGTTTCTTGTGCAAGCTGCTCTTCATCAAAAGCAGCATCACTAAGAGTGTGATTTTTTTGTCCAGTTAGGTAAGAAGATCCCCAAAGCCACTGGTTTTGGTTGTCTTGGATTTTTTTCAAATCATCCGAGAAGTCCGCTTGCAGACCAAAGGATGTTTTATTGATTGTTTTCCACTCTTGCGCACTGTCTGTCAACGTAAATTCAGCTTGTCTGTAGCGTTCCTGAATTTTTTCATTGGCATCAGCAAGAGTCAAATCACTAACATTTATATTTTCAACAAGAGTATTTGGCAAAAACCGGTCTGTATAATGCATACTACGGTAAGAGTAACCTGCGATAATTAGCAACACGGCCACGAGTACCCCGATAATAACTTTCTGGGTCGTTTTGTTGCCTGTCGCGCGTTTGTCTGAACGAGACATAGCGATGGATCAGCTCCTCAATTTTTTCTTTCGCTGCTAAGCATTCTCTATTATAATAGCACATCTGTACGTAAAAACGAGATTTCTGCTTAAAAAAGTAAAGAAGTTGTAAATAAGTTTAAAGAAAATGAGGAAACCGGCTTGTTTCGGCTTCCTCATACTTGTTTCTATTTATTGAATGAGATGTTTATTCTGCATCTTCGGCTTCTAATTTTTCAAAAGCGGCATCCAGAATTTCTTTTAATTGTTTTGCAGAAGCGGTCATTCGATCTTTCTCACCATCTGTTAGTGGAATCTCGATCACTTGTTTGATCCCTTGAGCGTTGATGATTGCTGGTGAACCGATGTAAACATCATGTAGACCGTATTCGCCTTCCATGTAAACAGACAAAGGAAGAACCGCATTTTCATCATCTAGGATCGCTTTGGTGATACGTGCCAAAGCAACGGCGATTCCATAGAAGGTCGCGCCTTTTTTCTCAATAATTGTATAAGCTGCATCACGAACGCTGAAGAATAGATTGACCATCGCTTCTTCGTCAACTTCTGGATTGTTTTTGACCCATTCGTAAATTTGTAGACCAGCTACGTTGGCATGAGACCAAACTGGGAATTCTGAGTCACCGTGTTCACCTAGGATATAAGCATGGACATTACGTGCATCCACGTCGACCAACTGTGCGAGTGCTTGACGGAAACGAGCAGAATCTAAAGAAGTACCAGAACCGATGACACGATCTCTAGGGAAACCTGAGAATTTCCATGTAGAGTAAGTTAAGATGTCGACTGGATTAGCAGCAACTAGGAAGATACCGTTGAAACCAGAAGCAACAATCTGTGTCACTACGGAGCGATTGATTTTTAAATTTTTGTGAACTAAATCCAAACGTGTTTCACCGGGCTTTTGAGGAGCGCCAGCAGTGATCACGACAATATCAGCGTCATGCGCATCTTCATAAGAGGCAGCATAGATTTTTTTAGGTGAAGTGAAGGCTAGTGCGTGAGACAGGTCAATAGCGTCTCCTTCAGTTTTTGCTGTATTGATATCAATAATGCCGACTTCTTGGGCGATGTTTTGTGTGACTAGGGCAAATGCATAGCTAGAACCTACTGCGCCATCTCCAACAAGAATAACTTTTTGATGATCCTTTTTGTTTGTTTGTGTAGTCATCGGTGTATCAATCCTTCCAGTTTTTGTTTTAGTATTTCTTTTACATCTCTTATGTTACCATCTTTATTTCGTTTTGTCATATGATTTCTCAAATATTATAACAGTTTTCTTAACTGTTATAATTGTAAACGGATACCTCGCGAACTGTGTCGGCGAGTCCTTTACTGAGGAATAAAAGAATTTTAAAGAAATCTTCAATGAAGTCCGGAATTTTGAGCGTTGGGACAAGAATGTGCTATAATTTTAAAAAATGTGCTGGAAAACTGGACGATGAAAGAGTCGTCCAGCGTTTTGCGTGAATTTGAAAAAACCACAACAAATGGAGATAGATAGATGAAAATGATTGTTGGACTGGGAAATCCAGGAAGAAAATATGAACAAACGAAACACAATGTAGGCTTTATGGCGGTGGATCGTTTAGCCAAGCATTATTCCGCTACGTTCAAAAAAAACACCTTTGAAGCAGAAGTGGCCGATTTTTTTGTCAATGGAGAGAAAATCTTATTGGTCAAACCACAAACTTTTATGAATGAATCTGGCCGATCAGTCGGACCATTGATGACTTATTTTGGTGTTTACCCGGAAGAGCTGGTGGTCATGTATGATGATCTGGACTTGGCTTTAGGCAAGATTCGTTTGCGTCAAAAAGGTAGTGCCGGTGGACACAATGGAATGAAGAGTATTATTTCTCATTTGGACACGAAAGAATTTGACCGGATCAAGATCGGTATTGATCGCCCAAAGGCTGGCATGACGGTCGTCAATCATGTGTTAAGTCCTTTTTCAAAAGAAAATCAGCCACTGATCGAAGCGAGTATCGACAAAGCTGTTGAAGCAAGCATTGATTATATAGAAAAGAATGATTTTATCGCTACGATGAATCGCTTTAATTGAAGACATGAGCAGAAGAAAAAATAAATACCTTAGCAACAACTAGGAGGCAAGGAATGGATTTACTTACTTTAATAGAAAAAACGCCTTTCATCAAACAGTGGCATCAAGGGATGGAAGAAGGCATGCAGCGGCAACTGATTACAGGTTTGGCAGGCTCTGCAAAAACACTGGCGATTGCCAGTGCCTACCAAAAATTCCAACAGCCAACTGTTGTAGTGACAGCGAATCTGTACTATGCCAATCAGTTGGCAGAGGATTTACGTCAGGTCATTGACGAGGTCTATCTTTTTCCGGTAGACGAAGTCTTATCAGCGGAAATGGCCTTTACTTCACCTGAAGCCAAAGCAGAACGAGTACAGACCCTACATGCGATCGCCTCCAATCAAACAGGAATCTATGTTTTGCCGATCGCTGCTGTACGCAAATTTTTGCCAGTGATCAGTACGTGGAAAAGTGTGCAGCTGAGCTGGCATACTGGCGATGAGATCGATCTGGAAAATCTGCCGCAGCAATTGGTATTGATGGGCTATGAACGTCAGTCAATGATCGGCAAGCCTGGTGAATTCAGTATTCGTGGAAGTATCGTGGATATTTATCCGATAAACAGTGAATACCCGATTCGTATCGAATTGTTCGATGTTGAGATCGATTCGATGCGCTATTTTGATGTGGAGACCCAACGCTCTGTCGGTAATATAGAAGAGACTTTGATTTTGCCGACAACAGAATTGGTTTTTTCAGAGGAAAATCTGCGTCAGGGAAGTAAAAAAATGCAGGAGCTTTTGACGAAGCGCTTGTCTGTGACGAGTGATCCGACAGATAAATCATTCTTGTCAGATTATTTTGGACAGCTAATTGCTTCGTGGGAAGCCGGGATCCCTGGTGATACTGCTCATTTTTACACAGATTTGCTTTACCAGGAAAAGCAAACCATACTGGATTATTTTTCTAAAGAGACGCTTTTAATTGTTGATGATTATGCTCGAGCAATGGAGACCAATCGTGAGATCGAGCGTGAAGAAGGCGAATGGCATACACAAAAGCTGGAGGAGCTGCGAGTCTTCTCTGAGCAAGCGTTTGGCATCAAGGTCCATCAGTTGTTTCAGCAGTTGACCTTTACGACGACGTATTTTTCTTTGTTCCAAAAAGGCATGGGTAATCTGCGCTTTCAAGCGATCCACAATGCACAATACCGTCCGATGCAGCAGTTTTTTGGACAGATGGGTCTACTGAAGGTCGAAGTCGATCGTTGGGAAAAACAACAACAGACGGTCGTTTTTCTAGTAGGAACTGGAGAAAGAGCCAAAAAGCTGGAGCAGGATTTTAGAGATCACGACATTTATGCTGTGACGACTACGCCGGATCGAATCTTTGCTGGTCGTTCACAAATCGTGGCAGGGACACTGCAAAACGGCTTTGAACTACCACAGGATCGTCTGGTGATTGTAACAGAACAGGAAATGTTCCAAAAGGTCACCAAAAAACGTGCACGTCGCCAAACAGTGACCAATGCTGAGCGGTTGAAAAGCTATAATGAGTTGAAGACTGGAGATTACGTGGTCCATGCCAACCACGGGATCGGAAAATACGTTGGGATGCAGACCTTGGAAGTTGATGGTGTCCATCAGGATTACATGACCATCGTCTATCAAAATGAAGACAAGCTGTTTATTCCGGTCACCCAATTGAACTTGATCCAAAAATATGTCGCCTCAGAATCGAAGACCCCTAAAATCAATAAACTAGGCGGCAGTGAATGGGCGAAAACCAAGCGCAAAGTGTCTAGTAAGATCGAAGACATCGCGGATGATCTAATCCAGCTTTATGCCAAACGTGAGGCGGAAAGAGGTTATGCCTTTGCCCCGGATGATGGTTATCAAAAAGAATTCGAAAATGCCTTTCCTTATACTGAGACGGAGGATCAACTCCGCAGTACAACGGAGATCAAGCGTGACATGGAAAAAGAAAAGCCGATGGATCGCTTATTAGTTGGCGATGTTGGTTTTGGGAAAACGGAGGTTGCTCTGCGTGCAGCCTTTAAGGCGATCAAAGAAAGCAAGCAAGTGGCAATTCTAGTGCCGACAACGATCTTGGCACAGCAACATTACGAGACAATGGTTGATCGTTTTGAAAACTTCCCAGTCAATATTGGGTTGCTGAGTCGTTTTAGAACGAAAAAACAACAAACGGAGACCATCAAGGAAATCAAGACTGGACAAATTGATATCGTCGTTGGTACTCATCGTTTGTTGTCGCAGGATGTGGAATTTGCAGATCTAGGTTTGTTGGTGATCGATGAGGAGCAACGCTTTGGAGTCAAACATAAAGAACGTTTGAAGCAGCTACGCTCGCAGGTCGATGTTTTGACTCTGACAGCCACACCGATTCCAAGAACCTTGCATATGTCAATGTTGGGCGTGCGTGATCTGTCTGTGATCGAAACACCGCCGGAAAATCGTTATCCGATCCAAACCTATGTGATGGAAAGTAATCCAGGAGCGGTTCGTGAAGCAATCTTGCGAGAGATGGCTCGCGGTGGGCAAGTGTTTTATCTTTACAATCGGGTGGACACGATCGAGAAGAAAGTTGATGAGCTGCAGATGCTGGTTCCAGATGCTCGGATTGGCTATGCGCACGGTCAAATGACAGAGATTCAACTGGAAAATACCTTGTTTGACTTTATTGAAGGACAGTATGACGTGCTGGTCACGACTACGATCATTGAAACAGGAGTGGATATCCCGAACGCCAATACTCTTTTTGTAGAAAATGCGGATTACATGGGTCTATCTACCTTGTATCAATTGCGGGGACGTGTGGGGCGAAGCAATCGCGTTGCTTATGCCTACTTTATGTATGAACCGCAAAAAATCTTGAACGAGGTCAGCGAGAAGCGTCTACAGGCGATCAAAGATTTCACTGAACTAGGTTCAGGGTTCAAGATTGCCATGCGCGATCTTTCAATTCGTGGTGCAGGAAATCTGCTGGGAGCCCAGCAGCATGGCTTTATTGACTCGGTCGGCTTCGACATGTATTCACAAATGCTTTCAGAAGCAGTCGACCGCAAACAAGGAAAAAATACCCAGACAGAGAAATCCTCAGTGGAGATCGACTTGGGGATCGATGCCTATTTGCCATCCGAGTACATTTCCGACGAACGTCAAAAAATTGAGATCTACAAACGAATTCGCGAATTGGAAGGGATGGAGGCTTTGGACGAGCTGCAGGATGATCTGTTGGATCGATTTGGTGACTATCCAGATGAAGTGGCGAATCTGCTAGTCGTCGGGGAAATCAAGATGAACGGAGACCGTGCCTTGCTGGAAACGATCCGCAAGCATGGACCAATCACTCAGTTTGTTTTGAGCAAGGCGGGCACCAAGGCTTACTCGGTGGAACAACTATTTGAAGCCCTATCGGCAACCAAGCTGAAAGCGACACTAGGTGTGGAGAAGGAGCAAATGCAGATTAAGCTGACCGTTCCGAAAACGATGTCGGAAATGGTCTGGTTGCATGAGGTCCAGTCATTCGTCAAAGCGTTGCGCGAAGAGCGTTATCAGGAAAAGCTTCAACAAAAGCAAGGATAGAAAGAAGGAGTAGTCGTGGCTCGAAATCAAATGAAGACGATGATGCAGGGAGCTTTGGTGTTGACGATCGCTTCTTTCGTTGCAAAATTATTAAGCGCCGTGTATCGCGTACCCTTTCAAAATCTTGTGGGGGACGAAGGTTTTTACGTCTACCAACAGGTCTATCCAGTCTATGGCATCGCCATGACTTTGGCACTGTCCAGCTTCCCTCAATTTATCTCGAAGATCGTGGCCAGTCATCAGGAACCAAAAATTCGGCAACAGTTGCTGGACGAGTTGTATCCTTTAGTATCTGGACTCGCCCTTTTGCTTTGGGCCGGCACTTTCTTCTTGAGTGGTTTTTGGGCGACGATCATGGGAGATGTGGCCTTGAAGCCGCTGATCCAGGTCGTATCGTTTGCTTTTCTTTTGATCCCGCCATTGTCTTTTTACCGAGGACATTTCCAAGGGCATCTGCTGATGGTTCCCTCGGCAATTTCTCAGGTAGTTGAGCAATTTCTGCGGGTAGGGGTCATTTTGTTGGCGGCCGCCCTGTTTCGTTCGTGGCAGCTGTCGATTTATCAAGTGGGAACCTTGGCGATGGCCGGCGCTTTTGTCGGTGGAGCTGTTGCTTGGCTTCTGCTGGCTCGTTATGACAGAAACATTTTTGGAATCAAGCATCGTTTTGGGAAAATTTCTTTCAAGTCCTCGATTTCTGCTGAAATGCGTCGGCGATTTTTGATTGAAGGCAGCTTGCTCTCGATCTATAGTGGTTTACTGATCTTATTCCAGCTGATCGATTCCTTTTTTATCATCAATGCGCTGGAATTGGGTGGAGTAGCCACACAAAGTGCACGGATCGCCAAGGGAATCTATGACCGGGGACAACCTCTTGTGCAGTTGGGTCTGGTCGTAGCAACGGCCTTGAGCGCCACTTTTTTACCTGCATTGACCAAGTCTTTGATTGAAAGAAAAGGAACACAGTTTTTAGAATCAGCCAAAATCTATCTCCGCCTGACTGTCGGTTTGGCATTGGCTGCTTCGAGTGGTTTGGCTTTTCTGCTGCCGTACATCAATCGGGCACTTTTTAAAGATCAGGTAGGAAATCTCGCACTGACTTTGTTTGTATTTTCGATCGTACTGACTGCTACGATCCAAGCCTATCAGAATATCGCCCAGAGTCAGGATCGTTTTCGTGGTTCGCTAAAAGCAGCAGGATGGGGACTTTTGGTAAAGATGTTGACGACCGGGATCTTGACCGCTCTGTTTGGAACTGTTGGTGCGAGTGTGGCGACCTTGGCAGGTCTGCTAGTGATCTTAATTTACTTAGTTTCTAAAGAAAAAGCGCAGATCAACGCTTTCTGGACGGAACGTCAATTTGGTAGGAAGCTGTTGCTGTGTGCAGTCGGGATGTTACTCGGCTTATTCATTAGTTTTTATGTTCTGACAAGTCTTACAGGTCCCGTTACTCAACGTGGTCAGGCGCTTTTGTTTAGTCTGATAGGGGTAGCGATCGGTGGGACGTTCTTTATCCAGTTGGCGATCCGTCTGCGTTTGCTGACGATCCGAGAGTGGTTGTTGTTGCCTTTTGGTAAAAAAATATTGCGATTTACGGGAGGAAAATAAATGCGTTTAGATAAGTTTTTAAAAATTTCAAGAATCATCAAGCGTCGTTCTGTTGCGAAGGAAGTGGCTGACAAAGGACGGATTCAAATCAATGGAAATCTTGCGAAATCAAGTAGCTCTGTTAAGGTTGGAGACCGTCTACGCATTCAGTTTGGTCATCGGATCATGGAAGTAGAGGTCAAAGAATTGCACGAATCGACGAAAAAAGAAGATGCGGCAAAAATGTATGAAATACTATCAGAAACAAGAGTCGAAAATTTCGAGTAAATTACGTTAGACAAGCGTTTCGGTTGTTGGTATAATAAGAAAGACCGTCAAGAAAGATTGGAGCGAGTTGTTGTGAGCAAAGAAAAAAAGAACAACGTACAAATTTTAGATACCGAGTATGCCAAAAAACAGTATGCAAAGTATGCGCAACAGCATCGGCAAATCATTTTCAGGCGCCGTCGCTTGTTCGTTATTTTTGCGGTGTCACTTGTTGTCTTTGTCAGTGTAGGAATCTCCTTGTTCAATGATTATCTGCGCTTGCAAAAATTGCAGGATGTCCAGCAGGAGACGTTAGTGAAAAAGGAAGAGGTCGATCAGAAAATGACTGACCTGAACCGAGAAGTGGCCTTACTGCAAGATGAAGATTATGTCGCTAAGATCGCTCGTGACCGTTTCTTGTATTCGCTGGATGGAGAATTGATTTTCCCACTGCCGGGTAATGAAGCTGCTGCCACTACCGAAACCACGTCTAGTACAGAAGAGACTGAGACCACAGAAACATCGGAATAATCGAGGGAACAGCGTTTGTTCGAGACGATACACATTGTACCGTGCACAGCGTTCAGGAATGTCATAGAGCGTCCTGACGCGATAAGCATAAATAAAACCGTAGGAACTATGGGGCTTGCTTGGTTTTCCAAGAATCCTGCCGCTGCAGGAAGTTTTCAAGAAAGGGACAAAAATTAGGAGGAACATTTTTTTATGTCAATCGAAGTTGGAGCGAAAGTAAAAGGGAAAGTGTCAGGGATTACGAATTTTGGAGCATTTATTGATTTAGGTGGGGGAAAAACAGGACTTGTTCATATCAGTGAAGTATCAAATGGTTTTGTCAAAGACATCAACGAAGTATTAAAAGTCGGGGATGAAGTCACTGTTCTTGTTACGACAATTGGAAATGACGGGAAGATCGGCTTGTCTATCCGTAAAGCAGAAGATAAACCAAAAGAAGAAAAACGTGACTTTCCAAAAAAAGAGTTTAATCGATCAAGTCAAAAGAAATCATTCCCACGTAACAATCAAAACAATGCAGGGAACAATAAACAAGACTTCGATTCATTAATGAGTTCATTCTTAAAAGATAGTGACGATCGTTTGTCATCACTACGACGCAACACAGAAGGAAAACGCGGAGGCCGTGGTGGTCGTCGCAACTAATGACTGAATCTGAACAGGCCAAGGGGGATCAATGGAAATTGATGGCGTCTCCCCTTGCCTGTTTTTCGTTTTTGAGGAGGTAGCTGAATGCTGGTAGACAAATTGACCAATCTGATACAGGAAAAAGACTTGTGGAAACCGCAGGAACGTATTCTAGTAGCAGTTTCGACAGGTGTGGATTCGATGGTCCTCTTACATAGTTTGGAACAAATGGAATATCATCTAGGTGTCGTTTATGTCAATCATCAGCTACGTGCTGCTTCAACACAGGAAGAAGCTTTTCTGACAGATTATTGCCAGGAGCGGGGCCTCCCCTTGTATAAAACACGCTGGGAGAATCCAGCTGCAGTGGGTGTAGAGGCAGCAGCTCGAGATTTCCGCTATGCTTTTTTAAAAAAAGTCATGACTGAGCAAGGCTATGATGTCCTATTGACAGCCCATCATGCAGACGATCAGATGGAGACGATCCTGATGAAGCTAGTACGCGAAGGGAATTTTTTCAGTAGCAGCGGGATTCGTTTGACACAACCTTTTGGGCAAGGACGTTTGGTACGCCCTTTACTAGAAACAACGAAAGAAGAAATTTTGGCGTACAGTCAATCGAACAAAATTACCTATTTTGAAGATGAGACGAATACCTCGTTGGAGTTCCAACGAAATCGGCTGCGCCAGCAAGTGCTACCAGTGTTGAAAAAAGAAAATTCGCTGGCTAGTCAGCATTTTCAACAATGGTCTCAGCAGATGCTCTGGGGGCAGGAGATCATTCAGGAGCAGCAAAGAAAATGGTATCAAGAGAGTGTGACAAGAACTCGACAGGAGCTTCAGATCGCTGTGTCGTATTATCTTAGATTATCCGCAGCACAGCGCTATTTCTTTTTGCAGGGGTTGGGTCAGCAGGAATTGCCCATCAGATTGTCTGAGAAACAGCTCCAGCAGCTGATGCTACTTTTGGAAAAGCCGGTCGGTCAATGGCAAATAGATTTGTCGGATAACTGGGAAGTACAACGCGTGTACGAGCAGCTGGTCTTTCGAGAAAAACAATCGCTACCGATAATAGAACCGTTGGAAGCAACACAGCTTTCTTTAGGAGAACAGCTTTTTTTATCTGAAACAGAATGGTTAGGCTTTTTTACAGTAGGTGAGGAAAAAATTCCCGAAAAAGTCAAACTTTGGTCAGAATATCGCCAAGAATTAACGCTAAAATTTCCTAGTGATATCTGCCTGCGGAAACGTCAACCAGGCGATAAAATTGCTTTGACTCCACACCTGACCAAGAAAATCCGGCGTTTTTTCATCGATAAAAAAATTCCTCATGAAGAGCGAGAGAAAACATGGATCGTGACAAATCGTAAGGGAGAGATCCTAGGTTTGCTGCCATACGCTTTTTCCTATTTGAGTATTG
This sequence comes from Enterococcus olivae, assembly GCF_053760925.1. Lineage (NCBI taxonomy): Bacteria > Bacillati > Bacillota > Bacilli > Lactobacillales > Enterococcaceae > Enterococcus > Enterococcus olivae. The sequence continues at coordinate 7,506 of NZ_JBSMVT010000003.1, read as the reverse complement.
CGAAAGAAACTGATAAAATACACTACGTACTTCTTTATTGCAGAAAGAGTGAATAAGAAGTGATAGAGATCAAAAATTGCATAGCTATTTTTTTATTTAATTAAAAAAATGAACCATTCGAACGATGGGGATTGCTTGAAGCTGATGAGGAGCAGGTTGTTCCAAAAAATTTGCCCAAGCGTAATTGTTCAAAATATCAGGAGTGAAAGTTGAGAGGAGAAACTTATGTTAGAGAAAGACATTGAGAAAATCTTAGTGACCAGAGAAGAGATTCAGCAACGTTGTGCAGAGTTAGGGAAAGAATTGACAAAGGATTATGCAGATAAAAATCCGTTGGTCGTTGGTGTTCTTAAAGGAGCTGTCCCTTTTATGGCAGACATCGTACGTGAAATGGATTGTTTCCTAGAACTGGATTTTATGGATGTCTCTAGTTATGGAAATGCTTTGGTTTCATCCGGAGAAGTCAAGATCGTTAAGGATCTGGATACGAATGTTGAAGGCAGAGACATGCTGATTGTTGAAGACATTATCGACAGTGGTCGTACCTTGGCTTACCTAGTAGATATGTTCAAATACCGTAAAGCAAAATCCGTACGCATCGTCACACTTTTGGATAAACCAGAAGGACGTGTCGTGGATATCGAAGCAGATTACATTGGTTTTGATGTGCCAAATGAGTTTGTTGTTGGTTATGGTTTGGACTATATCGAACAATACCGCAACCTTCCATACGTAGGGGTATTAAAACCAAGTGTATATCAAACAAAAGATTGACTATTCGCTGAAAAACTATGATACAATGTAATGGTCAAAAAAAGACAAAGTGGTAAGGAGGACCCGTATGAACAAGAAGAACAACGGAACAGTAAGAAGTACCTTGTATTATGTGCTGATTATTTTAGCAGTATTCATGGTTTTCTACTTTTTCGTAGGGAATGGTGGAAACCAAATGCCCGAAATAGAGTATTCCAAATTCACTGAACAATTGGAAGACGGCGAAATCAAAGAATTCAAAGTTCAGCCTGCAAACGGTGTGTACCGAATCGTAGGGGAATACAATAATGAACAAACAATCGATAACAACAACGGATTGCCCGTTTTAGGATCAACTGAATCAACGACGACCCGTTTTACAACAATCGTTTTACCGAACGATTCGACATTGAATGAGATCACTGCTTTAGCAGGTGAGAATTCTGTCAAAACGACCGTTGAGGAAGAATCCAGCAGTGGCATTTGGTTGTCACTGTTACTGAGTTTTCTGCCGTTAGTGATCATCATTTTCTTCTTCTACATGATGATGGGGCAACAAGGCGGCGGTGGCGGCGGTGGCGGCCGTGTGATGAACTTTGGCAAGTCGAAGGCGAAAGAAGCCGACAAAACAGCCAATCGTGTCCGCTTCTCTGATGTAGCCGGTGCAGAAGAAGAAAAACAAGAGCTTGTTGAAGTGGTGGAATTCCTGAAGGATCCCCGCCGTTTCTCTGAATTAGGTGCTCGTATCCCGGCAGGTGTTCTGTTAGAGGGACCTCCAGGAACCGGTAAAACTTTGCTTGCGAAGGCCGTTGCTGGTGAAGCAGGCGTACCTTTCTACTCGATCTCCGGATCTGATTTCGTAGAGATGTTCGTCGGAGTCGGCGCTAGCCGTGTCCGTGATTTGTTTGAAACAGCGAAGAAAAACGCTCCTGCGATCATCTTTATTGATGAGATCGATGCTGTAGGTCGCCAACGTGGTGCCGGTATGGGCGGCGGACATGACGAACGTGAACAAACCTTGAACCAGTTATTAGTTGAGATGGATGGTTTTGGTGGGAATGAAGGCGTGATCGTCATTGCTGCAACCAACCGTTCAGATGTATTGGATCCTGCATTGCTACGTCCAGGACGTTTTGACCGTCAGATCCTTGTGGGTCGACCAGATGTCAAAGGTCGTGAAGCAATCTTGCGTGTCCATGCTCGAAACAAACCGTTGTCTGATGATGTTGATTTGAAAGTCGTTGCCCAGCAAACACCAGGCTTTGCCGGTGCAGATCTGGAAAATGTCTTGAATGAAGCGGCACTGGTAGCAGCGCGCCGTAACAAGAAAAAAATCGATGCTTCGGATATCGATGAAGCTGAAGACCGTGTGATTGCCGGTCCAGCCAAGAAAGACCGCGTAATCAGTAAACGTGAACGTGAGATGGTTGCTTACCATGAAGCCGGTCATACGATCGTTGGTCTGGTCTTGAGCCGTGCCCGTATCGTTCACAAAGTAACAATTATTCCTCGTGGTCGCGCAGGTGGATACATGATCGCCTTGCCAAAAGAAGATCAAATGCTAATGACTAGAGACGATATGTTTGAACAAATCGTGGGTCTGCTCGGCGGACGTACTGCCGAAGAAATTATCTTCAACGTACAGTCAACAGGAGCGTCCAATGACTTTGAGCAAGCGACAGCGCTAGCCCGCAGCATGGTCACTGAATATGGAATGAGTGATAAACTTGGACCTGTTCAATACGAAGGCAACCATCAAGTCTTTATCGGACGTGATTATGGTCAAACCAAAGCATACTCTGAACAGGTTGCTTTTGAGATTGACCAAGAAGTTCGTAGCATCTTGATGAAAGCTCATGCGAAAGCGCGTGAGATCATTGAAGAACATCGTGAACAACACAAACTGATCGCAGAAAAACTACTAGAGGTTGAAACTTTGGATGCCAAAGCGATCAAATCATTGTTTGAAACAGGCAAGATGCCTGAAGGTTCAGAGAATGGCGGATTCCCAAGTGAAAAAGCCCAATCTTTTGAAGAAGCTAAACGTGCATTGGAAGAAAAAGATGCAGAGAAGCAAGCGGAGGATGCAAAAGAACATTTTGCGGATCTTCGTGAATCTCAAACAGACGAGTCTGAATCAGAAACAACTGAAAAATCAGATGAAAATCATTCTGAAGAATAAAGAAGCAAGGCTGTGGCAAACCTGCCACAGCCTCTTCTCTTGTCATTTTTGAACAAACAAACTGTAAAGTTGAAAAAAATTACAGATACTAGTATGATTCACTAGTAAATCAGTGAAGGAGCGAGAAAAAGCGATGAAAGATTATTTAGTAAAAGCCTTGGTTTATGGAGGCGCTGTTCGAGCGTATGCTGTCAATGCCACAGCAACAGTAGCAGAGGCACAACGTCGTCACGATACATGGAATACAGCTTCGGCTGCCTTAGGTCGTTCGTTAGTAGGGGGACTTTTGCTAGGAGCAACCGTCAAAGGTGAAGATAAAATGACTGTCAAGATTCAAGGAGACGGTCCAGCTGGTGCCATCATCATCGACAGTAATGGAAAGGGCGATGTTAAAGGTTATGTCCAAAATCCGCATATCAACTTGCCTTTGAATGAAAAAGGGAAAATCGATGTTCGAGGCGCGGTTGGAACGAACGGTGTCTTTACTGTGATCAAAGACTTGGGATTAAAAGAACCTTTTTCTGGACAGACTCCAATCGTTTCTGGAGAATTAGGGGAAGATTTTACCTATTATTTAGCAGTTTCAGAACAAGTTCCTTCAGCGGTTGGCTTGAGCGTACTGGTCGACACCGATGATTCGATCAAGACAGCTGGTGGTTTTATGTTGCAAGTCATGCCAGGAGCCAGTGAAGAGATCATTGAAACACTAGAGGAATGCTTGAAGGATCTGCCAAATGTTTCTTCTTTGTTGGATGAAGGAAAATCGCCAGAAGATATCTTAGCGGTCATTTTTGGAGAAGAACCGATCCAATTTTTGGAAGAACTACCGGTTCAATTCAACTGTGAATGTTCAAAAGAAAAATTCAGCACGGCGATCCTGACTCTGGGAACCAGTGAGATCCAAGCCATGATCGATGAAGATCATGGAGCGGAAGCGGTTTGTTCCTTCTGTGGCGAAAAATATCATTTTGACGAAGCAGAATTGAATGGTCTGATCGAAGAAATTACTGGAGGCAAGAAATAAAATGACGCATGCATGGAAAATCGGTAATGTAGAGATCCCTAATCGTGTCGTTGTTGCTCCGATGGCAGGAATCTCCAATTCGGCTTTTCGTGTCACGGTCAAAGAAGCGGGAGCCGGTATGGTCGTTTGTGAAATGATCAGTGACCAAGGGATTCAAATGCGCAACAAAAAAACATTGAGTATGTTACATATCGATGAAACGGAGCATCCGTTAAGCCTACAGATTTTTGGTGGAAACAAAGACTCTTTAGTAGAAGCAGCAGCATTTGTTGCTGAAAATACAACAGCCGACATTATCGATATCAATATGGGATGTCCGGTAAATAAAATTATTAAAGCCGAAGCTGGAGCCAAATGGCTGCTGGATCCCGACAAAGTCTATGAAATGGTTCATGCGGTCTCTTCAGCTGTTGATAAACCAGTGACCGTCAAAATGCGGATCGGTTGGGATGAAGATCATGTCTTTGCGGTACAAAACGCACAGGCTGCTGAAGCTGCAGGTGCTGGTGCGATCGCCATGCATGGTCGGACTCGTGTACAGATGTATGAAGGCAAAGCCGATTGGGATGTCTTGAAGGAAGTCAAAGACAGCATATCGATTCCTTTTATGGGTAATGGCGACGTTCGCACGCCAGAGGATGCTAAGAAGATGTTGGAACAGGTGGGCTGTGATGCAGTTATGATCGGGCGAGCAGCGCTAGGGAATCCTTGGATGATTCGCCGTACCAAGCATTATTTGGAAACAGGTGAGCTGATCGCTGAACCAACACCAAGAGAAAAAATTGCCACAGCGATCCTGCATTTTGATCGTTTGATCGATCTCAAAGGAGAAAAAGTCGCTTGTCTGGAATTTCGTCAGCATGCTGCCTACTATTTGAAGGGAATCTCACGGGCGGCAAAAGTCAAAGCGGCGATCAATCAATCTGAAAATCGTGAGACCACTGTTGGATTGTTGGAAGGATTTCTGGAAAAAATTGAAAAGCAGCCAATAAAAAGCTCTTAAGATCAAATGGCTATTTATTTATAAAGACTTTAAGTAAGCAATCACTATCCAGTGCATTGGTTTCTAGTAAGGAACAACCATTGCCATTCAATAGAGGAATTTTAATAGAAACAATTACTTTCCACACGAGTGAGTCGGTCGTATTGCTGATTTTAAGCAAGGCTTTCTCGCAATGGAGTGGCTGTGAATGGGAATGATTCTAGCGAAAAATCAAGTCGAGGGAGAACTTCGACTTGATTTTTTTTCTTAACATTGGCATTATAGAAAGGAAACATATCAGAGAACGGAGGAAGAACTCGTGACAGAGGAACGACAAACACAAGAAGAATTAAATGATCAAATGCTGGTACGTCGTCAGAAGATGGAGCAACTGCGAGAAGAGGGCATTGATCCATTTGGTCAAAGATTTGACCGTACCCATAATTCTGTCGAGTTGCATGAATTATTTGAACCACGTACAAAAGAAGAACTGAATGAAATGAATCTTACTGCTAGCATTGCAGGACGGATCGTAACCAAACGCGGAAAAGGAAAAGCTGGTTTTGCGCATTTGCAAGATCGCGAAGGCCGGATTCAAATCTATGTCCGCAAAGATGCAGTCGGCGATGAAGCCTATGACGTATTCAAGCATGCTGACTTGGGAGACTTTTTCGGCGTGACGGGTCAGATCATGAAAACAAATACTGGTGAAATTTCAGTAAAAGCCAGCGAGATCAAGATTTTATCCAAAGCTTTACGCCCATTACCGGATAAATACCATGGCTTGACAAATATCGAACAGCGCTACCGTCAGCGTTATTTAGATTTGATCAGTAACAAAGACAGCTTTGACCGTTTTACAAGACGCAGCCAGATCATCAGCGAAATTCGCCGTTATCTAGATGGTCAGGGTTACCTTGAAGTTGAAACGCCTGTTTTACATAACCAGGCAGGTGGTGCAGCAGCTCGTCCATTCATTACACATCACAATGCACTAGATATGGATCTGTATTTGCGGATCGCATTGGAATTGCACTTAAAACGTTTGATCGTTGGTGGAATGGAAAAAGTATATGAGATCGGTCGTGTTTTCCGTAACGAAGGAATCGACACTACCCACAATCCGGAATTTACAATGCTGGAATGTTATACTGCGTATACCGACTATCAAGATATCATGGATTTGACAGAAGGAATCATCCGCAATGCTGCTGAAAAAGCTTTAGGTACTGCGCATATCATTTATGATGGTCAAGAGATCGATTTGGCTTCCGATTTTAATCGTTTGCACATGGTCGATGCAGTCAAAGAAAAAACTGGCGTTGATTTCTGGAAAGAAATGTCTGTAGCTGACGCACGAGCACTAGCGAAAGAACATCATGTGGAAGTAACAGAAGCGATGAGCGTCGGTCATATCATCAATGAATTCTTTGAGACGTTCGTTGAAGAGACCTTGCAACAGCCAACCTTTGTCTATGGACATCCGGTAGAAGTTTCTCCGTTAGCCAAGAAGAATCCTGAAGATGGTCGTTTTACTGACCGTTTTGAGTTATTCATCGTCGGTCGTGAATTTGCCAATGCCTTTACAGAATTGAACGATCCTGTTGATCAAAGAGAACGTTTTGAAGCACAAGAAAAAGAACGTGAAGCAGGAAATGATGAAGCACATGGTGTGGACGAAGATTTCTTAGAAGCATTGGAATACGGTATGCCTCCAACTGGTGGTTTAGGAATCGGAATTGACCGTTTAGTGATGTTGTTGACAGATGCGCAATCTATTCGTGATGTTCTATTGTTCCCAACAATGCGTTGATTTTAAAAGTCTTTAAAAGTCGCAGATTTTTTATCTGTGGCTTTTTCTTTATCATTTAATAAAAATTGGGGAAATCGATAGAAATAGTTAAAGGAAAACGAACGATATAAACAGGTGTTGTTCCAAATAATCGGAATTGAAAAAAAGAGAAAAAAAAGCTTGTAAATTCATTGACCACAGGGGATTTACTTGGTATATTATTACTTGTCTTAATTGACGAGGGAAAGTTTTTCTTTTTCGAGAAAAAAAGATTGACCTTCGACAAAACAGATGATAGTATAACAAAGTTGCTAAATTACTGATTGGATGTTTTCGCTGATTTAACAGCAAAAAGAATTCAAAAAAGTAGTTGACAGATAACAAGTCATTTGTTAAGATAATCAAGTCGCTGAAAACAGCACATCAGAAAGTTGAAATGTTTCTGAAAAAAACTTTTATAAAGTGGTTGACATTCATTGTTCAACCTGATATGATATAAAAGTTGCTAACGCAGCACGACGTAGACCTTTGAAAACTGAACAAAGCAAGCAAACGAACCAATGTGTAGGATGCTTCTATTAGATAGAAGCAAACACAACAAAGCAAGCAGTAATGCTAGCAAACGTTATTTTTATGAGCTTAACGGTCGCAAGATCGTTTCAACTTTTTATTATGAGAGTTTGATCCTGGCTCAGGACGAACGCTGGCGGCGTGCCTAATACATGCAAGTCGAACGCTTCTTTTTCACCGAACTTCGGTTCATCGAAAAAGAG